>NZ_CEZLMY010000123.1:0-9820 GCF_983033635.1 Psychromonas sp.
GAAGAGTTTGAATTTGCGATTCGTGCTGTTTGTGAACCCATTTTTGAAAAACCGCTTTCTGAAATATCTTTTGCACAGGTTTTAATTAACCTATTTAATACCGCGCGTCGTTATAATATGAAAGTGCAACCGCAATTAGTTTTATTACAAAAAACCCTGCTTTATATTGAAGGATTAGGGCGACAGTTGTATCCACAATTGGATTTATGGGATACCGCAAAACCTTTCTTAGAAAATTGGATGAAAGAGCAGATAAGCCCAAAAACGCTGCTTAATTCTATCAAACAAAAAGCCCCGTTTTGGCTGGAGAAATTACCTGAACTGCCTGAATTGATTTATCACAATTTATCACAAGCAAAATTACAGCAAAAACAGCTGGCACAGTTAACTGAATCAATAAATAAACAGCAGCAAAAAAACAGTAAAAATCATTTTTATATCGGCATAAGTGTTACCTTAACCCTTATCTCAGCAATGGCATATCTATTATCAGATCGAGAACTTGCGCTGCTATCAGCAGTTCCCGGTTTTTTTGCCTGGTTACTTACATGGCGTCATTCCAATCAGCAATAAATTTTGCTATAACTGCTTACAAGTTTTTAAGCGTTTAAATAAATTACAGTAATAAAGGAAAATATATTATGGGTGGCATCAGCATTTGGCAGTTAGTAATTATCGCAGTAATTGTGATTTTACTTTTTGGAACAAAAAAATTACGTGGTATTGGTGGTGATTTAGGTGGCGCGGTAAAAGGTTTTAAAAAAGCGATGAAAGAGGAAGATAAATCAACGCCAGAAGTTGAAAACAAATCGAATGAAAATTTCAAAGCTGATGAAAATAGCAACGAAAAAGTAAAAGAAAAAGACCAAGCTTAACAAAAAAGGTTTTGAATTAGATGTTTGATATCGGTTTTTGGGAGATTATTCTTATCTCCATAATAGGTCTAGTTGTATTAGGTCCAGAGCGTTTACCCACTGCAATTCGCAGTGTTATGCGCGGGATAAATACGGCCAAAGGTATGGCCAACGTAGTGAAAACTGAAATTTCACAAGAGTTAAAGTTGCATGAAATGAACGAGAATATGATCAAAGCCAGTAAACAAGGTTTAAGCGATCTCGATCCACAATTACAACAATCTATTGACGAAATGAAGGAAGCTGCACAAGAGGTGACACGCCCTTATCAAGTAAACGATGAAGATCTAGCCCAGTCACTCAAACCAGCACAACAGAGCGAGACCGATCCTATCGAAGAAAACAGTATTCTCGATAAAACAAGCGCCTCCCAACAACAGGATAAAAGTGAATGAGTTCAAACGAAAGCAGCAAAGCAGATACGCAACATAGCTTGCCGTTATTCTCTCATTTATTAGAACTTCGCGATCGCTTGTTACGTATTGTTGCAATCGTGATAGTGTTATTCCTGAGCTTGGTTTATTTTGCTAATGATATTTACCATTACCTGGCGATCCCGCTGACCAGTCAGCTTCCTGAAGGTTCAAGCATGATCGCAACGGGGGTAGCTACACCCTTTTTTACGCCGATAAAATTAACCATTGTACTGTCCATTTTTATTGCTATACCGGCTATTTTGTATCAAGTTTGGGCATTTATTGCTCCCGGTTTATACAAACACGAGCGTAAATTAATTGCACCTTTAGTCATAAGCAGCGCCCTGCTATTTTATTTAGGCATGGCGTTTTCTTACTATGTTGTTTTCCCATTGGCCTTTTCATTTTTTACCAGCACGGCACCAGAAGGTGTCACTATAGCCACGGATATCAGCAGTTATTTAGACTTTGTATTAAAACTGTTTTTTGCCTTTGGTTTGGCGTTTGAAATCCCGATCGCAACATTAGTATTATGCTGGACAGGTGCAACCACGCCTCAAAGCCTAAAAGAAAAACGCCCTTATATTGTGGTCGGCGCGTTTGTATTTGGCATGTTGTTAACACCTCCCGATATCATTTCTCAAACATTACTGGCGATACCTATGCTTATTTTATTTGAACTCGGCTTACTGTTTTCGCGTTTTTACGTGCCGCAAGAAAGTGATCAAGATATTCAGGAATAGAGTAAGTTAAATATGATCGATATTGGTGTTAACCTGACCAACAAACGTTTTCACAAAGATATCGGCACTGTGATAAATAACGCCAGGCAGGTTGGCCTTACCGGCTTAATTATCACAGGTACAGATTTAGTGAGCAGTGAATCAGCCATTGAGCTGGCTGAAACTGAGCCCGGTTTTCTTTTTTCTACCGCTGGCATTCACCCTCATGATGCTAAAACCTTTGATAGCAGCAGTTTATCAAAGCTCAAGCAGTTAGCCTTAAACCCACAAGTGAAAGCGATTGGAGAATGCGGATTAGATTTTAACCGTAATTATTCGACCCCGGCTGAACAAGAGCTCGCCTTTGTACAACAACTCGAACTGGCTGTTGAATTACAACTTCCTGTTTTTATGCATGAGCGTGATGCCAATCGACGCTTTATCGAACTGTTAAAGCCTTATCGTTCGCAACTTCCTAATGCGGTATTGCACTGTTTTACTGGCGATAAACGCGATTTACAACGCTGTTTAGAGTTAGATTTGCATATCGGTATTACCGGCTGGATCTGCGATGAACGCCGAGGCACGCAGCTGCTAGAACTAGTTAAATTGATCCCCGATAATCGTTTAATGATTGAAACCGACTCGCCTTACCTATTACCGCGCTCAATGCGGCCAAAGCCTAAATCTAGCCGTAATGAGCCTAAATATTTACCTTATATAGCACAAACTATCGCCTTGGCTCGGGAGCAATCTTTAGATGTTTTCATTAACAATACCCGGAAAACCAGCCAGGCATTTTTTAATATAGAGCTGTAACTATTTAGCGTTAAAACATTTTTTTTAACGCTGAGATCGGACAAAATAGTAACGATCTAAATAGTTACTTTTAATTTCCCATTTAATAGGAATATAAATGACACTTTCTCAAAGTTTCCCTGCACGACGTTTACGCCGCTTGCGTAAACATGATTTTTCCCGTCGTTTAGTGGCTGAAAACCAACTTTCAGTAGATGATCTTATTTACCCGATGTTTATTGTTGAAGGCAAAAATCGTCGTGAAAGCATCACCTCAATGCCTGGCATTGAACGTTTGTCATTAGATTTATTGGTTGAAGAGGCCAAAGAGTTAGTTGCACTGGGCATTCCGGCTATCGCGCTATTTCCAGTGACACCTGAAGCGTTAAAAACAGAGATGGCAGAAGAAGCTTACAATAGCGAAGGGCTTGCACAACGTGCTGTGATTCGTATTAAAGAGGCCTGCCCGGAACTTGGCGTGATCACCGATGTTGCTCTGGATCCTTTCACCACACACGGGCAAGACGGTATTATTGATCACGAGGGTTATGTCTTAAACGATATCACCACTGAAATCTTAGTAAAACAGGCGCTTTCACATGCACAAGCAGGCGCGGATATTGTTGCCCCGTCCGATATGATGGATGGACGAATTGCCGTAATTCGAAAAGCGTTAGAAAATGCAGGTTATATCAATACGCAGATAATGGCATATAGCGCTAAATATGCATCAAACTATTACGGTCCTTTTCGTGATGCCGTCGGCAGTGCCGGTAACTTAAAAGGCGGTAATAAATCTACCTATCAGATGGATCCCGCTAACAGTGATGAAGCGATTCACGAAGTAGCATTAGATATTCAGGAAGGTGCGGATATGGTGATGGTAAAACCGGGTATGCCCTATCTGGATATTGTTCGCCGCGTTAAAACTGAACTGCAGGTGCCGACCTTTGCTTATCAAGTGAGTGGCGAATATGCGATGCATAAAGCCGCCATTGAAAACGGCTGGTTAAAAGAAAAGGAGTGTGTTTTAGAGTCATTACTCTGTTTTAAACGCGCCGGTGCAAACGGCATTTTGACCTATTTTGCCAAACAGGTAGCAACTTGGTTAAAAGAAGAGAAATAAAAATTCGCTAGTCAGCAGTCCCAGCTCTATTTGAGCGGGGACTTACAGCATTGCTTTAAACAGGAAACGTTATGCAGATGACGGATGGAAATATTCAATAACTAGTCGAAACCCCCAGCAAGATCACTGTTTGTAACAGTAAACTCTATTCAGGCAATAAGCGCGCAAATAATTTTTAACATAATAGCTTACCTTCATTATTTCAGGTTAAGCACGTGACTTGCGCACATTAACATACACTTTTAATTTTTGTCCCGGTTGAATATATTTTTGGTTATGAAGTTGATTCCAACGTACTAAATCCGTTGTTTTAACATTAAATTTTAATGCGATCCCACCTAGTGAGTCACCCGAACGAACTTTGTAAGTTACACGACGTGTAGTTTTAGGCGTGCCTTTTGTTGTTTTCCAAATTGCCAACTGCTGACCTAAGCGTAAAGTCTGTTTGCTGCTTATGCCATTCCATTTCGCAATCTCTTTGGCTGTCACATTATAGCGGCGGCTGATATCCCAAAGCGTATCGCCTTCAACTATCGTATGTTGAATTTTTCTTTTACCTTTACCATTTTTAGCTTGTAAACGTTCAAAACGTTGCGCCTGGCTGTACAGGTAGTCTTGTTGAGACTTACTGGCTATCGGAATTAATAACGGTTGCCCAACTTTAATAAATGAACCATTAATATCATTAATCTGTTTTAACACACTGGTGGTGGTGTCATTTTTCTGGGCTATAACACTCAAACTATCACCAGATCGTACTTTGTAACGTGCCCACTGGATACGCTTATTTTTATCGCTATTAGTTAGTTTTTCACTAAATTCCGTAGCAATACGCGTTGGCACAAGCAACTGATGAGGGCCATCCGGCGAAGTTGCCCAATGGTTAAAAGCAGGGTTTAATAACTGAATTTCAGCGACAGATAACTCAGCTAACTTCGCCGCATAAGCAAGATCAAGCTGTGAACCGGTATCAACATAAGTAAGCACCTGCTTATTCGGGATAACAGGAAGCTCAATACCATATTTTTCGTGATTGCGTAAAATATCAACCAGCGCTAATAATTTAGGGACATAATTTTCGGTCTCTCTAGGCAGAGACAAGTTCCAATAATCGGTTGCTTTATTATTCTTTTTATTTTTACGTACCGCATTGCGCACTCGCCCTTCACCTGAGTTATATGCAGCAAAGGCATGCAGCCAGTCTTCACCTAAATATTTATGTAATATTTCCATATAACGTAATGCCGCCTCTGTTGAAGCATAAACATCGCGACGGCCGTCATACCACCAGTCTTGTTTTAAACCAAACCTGTCTCCAGTAACCGGCATGAATTGCCATAAACCCGAAGCACTACTTTGCGAATACGCAAACGGGTCAAAAGTACTTTCGACAACGGGTAATAAAACTAATTCGAGGGGTAAGTTTTTAGCTTCAATCTGCTCAACAATCAGATATAAAAACGGCTCTGCGCGTTTTGAGACCTGTTTTAAATAATTTGGATGTCTTAGATAATAATCACGTTGCTTAGCGATACGTGAATTGTCTGGCACGTCAAACTCAAAACCTTCGGCTAACTTTAACCAGAGATTGTCGTAACCGACCGGAAGAGCTGGTTCATCAGCAATTGTCGAGGCCTCTTCGACCAGACGAGTGAGTCCCTCTTCAGTATCGATCTCCGGCAGTTGCTCATCTGCCAGCTCTTCATCTGCAAAAGCATTAACAACTGATGAATTACTTTCGTGCGCAACATCTGTATTTGTTGTTGTTTGACAAGCACTTAAAAATAATAACAAAAAAAACGAAAAGAATAATTTCATAAAAGGGACCACTTACCAATAATAAGTGGCATATTCTAGCCTAAATCACAGCAAAATTCATTAGAAGTGATCTTTATACTTACGCAGTGCTGTAAAACAGGATAATGGATCGCTTAATTCAATTGCTAACTGTTTTTGCAGACTGTTAACAAGCGAACTTTGCTGGCAACGTAAAAAAGGGTTAAGCGCTTTTTCCAGCCCGATCGTTGTCGGAATAGTTGCCAAACCTTGCTGACGTTTTTTGCTGACCAGCTGAATATATTTCAGTAACTGTTCATTTTTAGGCTCAAGATGAAAAGCAAAAATAAGGTTATTCTGCGTATATTCATGCGCACAATAAACTTGCGTTGTATCAGGTAATCCAGCTAAACGAGATAGCGCAGCAAACATCTGTGCAAAAGTTCCTTCAAATACACGTCCACACCCGGCAGAGAAAAGTGTATCTCCACAAAAAAGCAGTTCCTTATTGTAATAAGCAACATGGTCTAAAGTATGCCCGGGCACTTCCATTACATTTAATGAAAAACGTCCGCCAAAAAAACTTAATACTTGCCCCTCTTTAACTAATAAACTTTTCGAAAACAGTTTATCTTTACTATATACAGCAATGGTTTCATCAGACTCGGACAGTAAAGCCTCAACACCATCAATATGATCATAATGACGATGGGTTAAAAGAATGGCATCCACTACTAACTGCTGCGCAGCTACTATTTCTAGAACCGGGCCTGCATCACCGGGATCGACAACAATGCAATGCTGACTTTGACTATCTTTAATAAGCCAAATATAGTTATCGTTAAATGACTTAATAGTTAAAATATTAACCATAATTGGCTCTCACCTATTTAATTTGGAGTTGTTTATACTCATGATACTTCAAGATGCAAAGTCAGCAAGGCAAAATGTGCCAAGATGCTAGGCATGAAATTGAAGTATAGTTATTCTACATAGAGATTTTATAACAACGCAGATTGGTGCAGCTTGCTTTGCCCTATGGGGCGCTAGCTCGAAAACCAGTCCCGCGTTGCAACAATCGAAAAGGGAACACCATTACCTCATGTTGCTCCTTGTTCTGGTATTCGAGCTAGTACCTGACAAAACATCTTGAGGTAACATGGGTATATATATGAAAATAGCAAAAACAACGCGTATCTTAACCCCGATTGAAGATTGGCAGCAATTAAGTAATGGTAAAACATTGCAGCAACAAACTCAGCTAAGAATTGATAGTTATCTCTCGCGCTGTTTTGGATATCACCTTTTAAAATTAGGACTACTCAGTAGTTTACTTAATACCTCTCGCTCCCACATTAACCATCAAATAAACTGTGCGCCATATGGAAAAGATATTGGCTTGCTAGCAGATCTTCATCAGCTGCCATTGCAGGATTCTTCTGTCGACTTATGTATTCTTGCCCATGAATTAGATTTTTCAAGTGATCCTCACCAGTTATTACGAGAAATTGATCGTGTATTAACACTTGATGGTACCTTGATTATTAGTGGTTACAATCCAATTAGTCTATTTGGCTTACGCACTTTTTTAAAACCTAAACACTCGCAAACAGCGCGTCTGTTTTTACCCAATCGAGTACTGGACTGGCTGCATCTATTAGGTTTTGAAGTTCAGCAGAAGCAGCATTTTGATTTTCTTTCCGGTGAATTTAACGGTTCATTTGCATCGTGCGTAGAAAGCATCGGGCAACGTTATCTCCCCTATTTTTGTAGTGTCTATTTTATCGTAGCCAAAAAACGGAGTCTGCCAATGACCCCGATTAAATCACCGTTTCAATTTAAGAAACCAAGAATCGCTGAGCAAGCGGTTGCCACTCGGCATCACTAACCGTCGTAACCTAAATCTTCTTGTGTTGGTTTAGCTTCCGCGGCTTGCCGTGCTAAGTCGTCACAACGTTCATTCTCAGGATGCCCTGAGTGCCCTTTCACCCAATGCCAAGTGATTTTATGCTTTTCTTGGGCTTCATCTAATGCTTTCCATAAATCAACATTTTTAACAGGTGCTTTGGCTGCAGTTTTCCAGCCGCGTTTTTTCCAATTATGGATCCACTGTGTGATCCCTTGGCGAACATATTGACTATCAGTGGTCAGATCGATTTCACACGCTTCGGTTAATGTTTCCAACCCTTTTATGCAAGCTAACATCTCCATACGATTATTCGTTGTTCGCAGATAACCTTCTGCCAATTCTCTACGATGCTTATTATAAATTAAGACTGTACCATAACCACCAGGGCCTGGATTACCTAAACATGAACCATCTGTATAAAGTTGTATTTTTTTCATTCTTAGACCAAATTGATTAATTAAGTGCGCACTCAGAGACGCTGTGCGATTTCAGTTATATACCCAATCAGCATCTTGAAGTAGTTTGGGTATAGGCTCATTGACTCAGGTTTGCTAGACTGGATTCTTTGCGAACTATAAATAGAGATCAAGATGGACACAAGTAAAACGATACGACAAGTTGTTTTAGATACTGAAACCACGGGTATGAATAAAGATGGTGTGGTTTATCTTGGTCATCGTATTATCGAAATCGGTTGTGTAGAAGTAATTAATCGCCGCTTAACCGGCCGCCACTACCACGTTTATATAAAACCAGATCGTGAAGTTGATCCGGAAGCGGTCACTGTTCATGGTATTACCGATCAATTTTTACAGGATAAACCCCTGTTTAGTGAAATTGCCGATGAGTTTATCGAATTCATTAAAGGTGCCGATCTAGTTATTCATAACGCCCCCTTTGATGTCGGTTTTATGGATCAGGAGTTCCGTTTTTTAAATAAAAAAACACAAACAACTGAAGAAATGTCCACCGTGACCGATACTTTAGTGATGGCGAAAAAGATGTTCCCCGGTAAACGGAATAATCTGGATGTGCTATGTGATCGATACGGCATTGATAATAAACACCGCGTATTACATGGTGCATTATTAGATGCCGAGATATTAGCTGATGTTTACCTGTTAATGACTGGTGGACAAGCAAAGCTCAATCTTTCTAGCTCTGAAAACAATGAAAACAGTACAGAGCGCCAGCTTCGACAATCTCAGTCACCATTAACTGTTATTCGTGCAACTGATGATGAAAACAGCGCGCACCAGAAACGTCTGGATATTATAGAGAAATCGGGGAGTTGCCTGTGGCGACAATAATAAAAAAATTCATTTTCAGTTTATTACTTTGTATCAGCACAACTGTGTCACTGGCACACACAATTTATGCGCCCAATGATATACCGTTATTAGACAATCGTTTTAGAATTGATCCCCATACCGAGCAAGTCACTTTTATCCTTAATCACTCCAGTGGCTCGCAAGGGGTGGTTCTTATTCGCCCTGATGGCAGCAAACTTTATTATCAAAGGCACCCCGAATCGGTTGGCTGGGTAAGCAGTAAAACAGAAGATATTATTACCATTGATAATCCGATGGCGGGCCCTTGGCAAGCTGTCGCTGAATTAGATGGAGATAACCGCATTAAGTTAATTAGCAACGTCGAATTAAAAACAAATAGATTACCGTTAAAATTATACTCTCGAGAATATATCACCACACATGCTTCGCTTTATTACGATAATAAATTAATGACCAATCAAGCTTACCTTGAGGATGCAAAATTATCAGTTGTATTAATCGGAGGTTCTAGCAAACAACTAACGTTATATCATGACGACGGTAAAGGTTATGATGCCCTGCCATTTGATGGGCAATTAACTTCCCGTGTTTATATTGATCTGCTCCCGGGACGTTACCTACTTAATATCCGCACTAAAAATGATGTTTTTATACGTAATGTAAATAAAGATGCTGTCGTTTTCCTTCCCCCTATCACTTATGAGGTCACGGCACTTAAAGAGGGGGGGAAAGAAGCTTTATTTGAATTTAAAGTCGACAGTGAAGAGATTGATCCACAATCTGTCACCATTGATGGGATAATTAAAGATGGCAATAATAAAGTTATCGAACAGTTAATTACTCATAGCAAAGGAAATACCTCAACAG
>NZ_CEZLMY010000123.1:9830-10643 GCF_983033635.1 Psychromonas sp.
CAAAAAACAGATTCAGTAAAACAACAACGCTAGCTTACGGCGTGTTCACTTTATCAGCTAAGGCGTTTGCGACCACCCGTTCAGGCAGAGAGATTGAACTGCAATTACCTGAGCAGCTTATTGAGTTACTGCCTAAATTTATTATGCCGGAAATCGATACAAGTGAAACTGCAACCACTGAAACTGAAACTGAAGTTATGGAGCCACAACTACCAACATCGCTATGGGAAAACGTATGGCTTATTTCAGCAATTGCGATTAGCAGTTTACTTATTCTATCCGCGCTAATTTTTATTATTATCCGACGTAGAATAAAAAACAAACAATCCAACAAAAATAGTGATGATCAGACACCATCAGAATTAACACTTGATGAACTGCAGCCAACATCAATAGATCTGAAGGCGGGCAAAAAACAAGCAAGGATATAATGTTTTTAAACGACTTGGAAATGTAAATCCTTGCATTTTTAAGTTTTTTGAGCAGAAAGTAGGCACTTGAGGAAGTTAAAACCTAATATTGCATTTTTTTTCTTTTTCCTTATTGACTCAGCAAAGGCAACTACGTATTATCGGCGCCTCAACAAACGCAGTGTTAAACACAGCGATTGATGCTAACTGGAGTGGTAGTTCAGTTGGTTAGAATACCGGCCTGTCACGCCGGGGGTCGCGGGTTCGAGTCCCGTCCACTCCGCCAATATCATATTTAGATATGCTATTGACGTATGTTAGCTCAAATGTTGAATCTGATAATTATCACGTGGAGTGGTAGTTCAGTTGGTTAGAATACCGGCCTGTCACGCCGGGGGTCGCG
>NZ_CEZLMY010000124.1:0-10643 GCF_983033635.1 Psychromonas sp.
AGCTATAGATTGTGGCTTTTCAGATCAGGCCCACATGACAAGAGAGATCAAAAGCTACATGGGTCAAACACCGTCCCTGCTACAAAAAGTGTTAGATACAGAAATTCTTCTCTAACTATCAGTTTCGCATTCCCCCGGTGTCAGCATAGTTGCAATATCAACTCGCCCGTAAAATGGCTCAAAAGCTATCTGTTCTGTCTGATTTATTCAATACAGCATAACCCCATTCCTATAGCATGCATTTAAACCAACACACGAGAGAAATACTCTTCGTAAATACTAGGATTTATACATGTTCAAAGAATTAACCCAAATAGATCAAAAACCGGAAGTATTTTCGGTTTATACCACCGATAAATTATGGACAGAGCCTCACCTTGCAGAACAAATGCTTCAGGCTCACTTAAGCCAGGAAACACCAATGGCATCACGTCCTTTGATAGCAATAGATAGAGTTGTTACATGGATAGATGATATGTTTGAATTGAATGGAAAATCGATCTGTGACCTCGGATGTGGTCCCGGTCTATATGCGGAAAAATATGCTTTGCTGGGAGCAAAGGTTCATGGTTTGGATTTTTCTGTCAATTCAATTCAATATGCTAAAGGCTCTGCATCTAAATGTCAGTTGGAGATCACTTATGAAGTTGCAAATTATCTAGAAAAAGCACTCCCTTCAGATCAAGATATAGTAACGTTAATCTATTGTGATTTATGTGCAATCTCGGCAAGCCAACGTCAAAAACTCTATAGCCAAGTACGAGAATGTCTAAAACCCGATGGTACTTTTGTCTTCGACGTTTTTTCTCTAAGTGCATTTGATAGCTTTACTGAGCATTGCTCATTTGCACCAAATTACATGCATCCTTTTTGGTCAAATAACAAGTATTACACTTTCCACAATGCCTTTCGCTACGAAGGTGATCGTGTTTCACTTGACCATTACACTATTGTTGAAGAAGAGCGCACATGGCATGTCTATAACTGGATACAATATTTTACACGTGAAAGCATTCGCACCGAACTCGCAGATAATGGGTTCGAGGTGATAGAAATCGTAAATGGATTTGATACAGAAGAAGCGAATAGCTCTTCATTTGGTGTCATCGCTAAACTGAAGTTATAGCCTAGATTAAGTACTGTAGTGATGCAGTTATTTGGATCAATACACTGTAGTTTCTAACTCTATAATGGGGGCGTTTGCGAGTTAGTTTTCTAACTCGTAAAGGAGCATAAAGCTATGTATAGACTCCACCAATTCTAACAATTATCCTGTGCTAGTAGTCTAATCCCACCCAAAGATTGGATAATCAACTTGTCCGATAGTTGACAAAAAGAAACTATGAATCACTATTCCGTACGTAAGGCTTCGACAGGGTCGAGTCGAGCAGCACGGCGGGCAGGGAGGACTCCGGCAATAAGTCCAATGCTAATGGCAATGACTTCGGCCAGAATGACAAAGTTCCATGAAGTATGTACAGGCAGAGCAGGCAAACTCAGATGCAGGAGTTGGGCAATGCCGATACCCAGTCCCAGTCCTGCAAGTCCACCAATAGCAGAAAGTACAATTGCCTCACCTAAAAATAAACTAAGTACCTGAGACTGTTTGGCACCCAATGCGCGAATTAAGCCGATTTCACTAATGCGTTCATTAACGGCAATCGTCATGATAGTGACGATGCCGATAGCACCGACTAATAATGAAATACCGCCAATGGCGCCAACTGCAAAGGTCAGCACATTTAATACTGAACCCAGTACCTCGAGCATTTGTTGCTGAGTGGTAATGGTGACATCATCCTTGCCATGTCGAGATTCAAGGATTTCTTTAATTCCGTTTACAACGGTTTCCACTGAAGTATTATCATCATAAAGAACATCGACTTCATGCAGGGTGTTACGGTTAAATAAACTCAAGGCACGGGATGCTGGAATATAAATTGTATCATCCAGATCAAAGCCCAATACGTTACCTTTTGACTCCATTACACCAATAATGCGAAAACGATGACCGCCCACCGTAATGCGTTGTCCTAAAGGATTTTGATCGCTAAATAATTCGTGTTTAAGTTTACTGCCTAGTACGGCAAAAGCACGCGGAGCAGTGGGATCATCATCAGGCAGAAAGCGGCCTGACTTTACGGCCATTTGAAAAGCTTCAGGCATTTGTGAGCCGGCACCATAAATCGTAGTACGGCGGCTACGATTTCCAGCTTCTACTTCTGCATTGCCCTGTACAAAAGCCACTACGGCTCTGGCATAAGGTAAACGTTTAAGTGCTTCGGCATCTGCAATTGTTAATGGCCGTTCAGTACCAAATACGCCCATACTGATGCCGCCAGTAGTCGCCTTGCCTGGATTTATGGCCACTAAATTAGTACCAAACTGGGTAAATTCAGCGAGCACAAACCTATGTACACCTTCGCCAATAGAAGTTAATAGGACAACCGCAGCAACGCCCACAGCAATACCCAATGCAGTTAAAAAACTTCGCAAGCGATGTGCAATCAGAGATGAACCGGTTAAATGGAGGAAGTCGCGTAGCTGCATAATCTATTTACCTCTTAGGGCTAAAACCGGATCAAGGCGCGCGGCTTGTCGAGCAGGAAGCAGACTAAAAATAAATCCGGCCAACAGACTTACAGCAATCGCAGTCGCTACCGCCCAGAGTGGGGCATAGGCTGGTAAGTCTGGAAAAGCCTGTCTTATAGCAAAACAACCCAGTTCACCCAGTAATAAACCGATGACGGCACCGAATGCAGATAACATAATGGCCTCAGATAAAATCAGGCGGATGATCTGACGTTGAGGAGCACCCAATGCTTTAAGTAAACCAATTTCTGCGGTACGTTGAGATACGGCGACCAGCATCACATTCATGATTAGAATACCGGCGACAGCGAGACTGATAGCCGCAATGCCGCCGATCGCATAAGTCAATGCACCTAATATACGATCAAAAGTTACCAGTACCGCATCCTGGGTAATCACTGTCACATCCCGCTTACCCTGATGACGTTCCTTTAATATTTCAATTGTGGATTGTTTGACTGACTCAATGGCTGAACGGGTTTTGGCTTCTATTAGAATACGAAACAATGAAGGGGTATTAAACAGTTGCTGTGCAGATGCCACCGGGATCATAATGGTATCCTGTACATCCACACCAATCGATCGACCTTCAGAAGCCATAATACCGATCACACGAAAACGCCTGTCACCCAGACGTATCCATTGTCCGACTGCCGCCTGTGTAGCAAATAGTTCGTCACTTATTTTACGGCCAATAACGCAGACTGGCGTAGCACGATCCAGATCGGTGGCAGGCAAGAAATGCCCTTGTGCCAGTTTCCAATGGCGAATATTTAAAAGCTCCGAGTTACTCCCAATGATAGGAACTTCACGTGAGCGTCCCTGAAAACTGGCATTAACTGAACCAATATTGATAGGCGCTATACGGCGAATGTTTGTGTTTCGGGTTAATACCTGTGCATCATCCAGCGTCAGATCGCGGGGAGTCGTTCCAACCATTGCTATGGGGTTAAGGCCCGATGTTTCAGAATAGCCGGGGAAAACAATCACAAGATTGGTCCCTAATGAGGAAAATTCATTTGTTACATAGCGTCGTGCACCTTCACCCAATGCAGTTAGCATAATGACTGCGGCAACACCAATAGCCATGGCAGTTAACATTAATATCGTTCGGGTTGGATAACCCATCAAGGCTGTCCAGGAGAAACGGGCAATGTCACTGATAGAAGTTGCCATTAGCTTGAGCTTGTCTGAGATAAAGTTTGATCTGATTCAATCCGGCCATCAACCATTTGTATTTGCCGCATTGCTCGTTGGCCGATATTGGCATCATGAGTCACGATAATCACAGTGATCCCCTGTTGGTTAAGTTGTTCAAGAATATTAATGACATCCTGACCGGATTTTTGATCAAGATTACCCGTTGGTTCATCAGCCAGTAATATATTCGGCTGCATTATGGTCGCACGGGCAATCGCAACACGTTGGCGCTGCCCGCCTGAAAGTTGATCGGGAGTATGATGAGCGCGATCTGTTAAGTCCATATCCGTGACGGCTTTATTAACAAGTGGACGCCGCCGCTCAGGCTCTGTACCAGCAAGTATTAAAGGGAGTTCAATATTCTCTGCGGCAGTTAATCGGGGAATCAGGTGAAAAGCCTGAAAAACAAAACCGATGGTTTTGCTTCGTGTTGCAGCCCGTTGGCCATCAGGCAAGACGGTGACATCCTGCTGGTTTAGTAAATAGGAGCCTTCAGTTGCACTATCAAGTAAGCCGATTAAATTCAGTAAGGTTGATTTTCCCGAACCGGAAGGTCCCATAATTGAAATATATTCACCCGCTTGAATAGACAGATTAATATCATCCAGCGCATGTACCGTTTGATCTCCAACAAGAAAGTCACGATGAATGCTTATTAATTCAATCATGTTTATTCTCAATAACGGCATGGGCACCATCTTTGACACCTTCCCGCTCGATTGAAATAACAAGCTGTTCACCAGCTTTGATGCCATCAATTACTTCCGTATAACTCCAGTTGCTCATACCAGTTGCTACCTGACGTTGTTCAAGCAGTCCATCATCGTTGAAAATGAGTACCTTGTTGCGTTCAAATAATGCCACAGTGGGAATGCGTAAAACGTTATCACGTCGTTCCAGAATAACTTCGGCATCTGCACTATAACCGGGCAACATATTCTCTGTATCTTCGATGTTGCTAAATGAAACTTCTATTTCAACCGTGCGCGACTGTTTTTCCAGATCCAGCACATAGACAGCAACGCGGCGCACAATACCGTCAAATGTTTTACCGGCAAAAGCATCCAGTGAAATACGAGCGGGCATCTGCGCGCGAATCTGAGGTGCATCGACTTCATCAATAGGCGCGGAGACATAAAGGCAGGTGTAATCGATCAGATCAATCGCCGGCAGGGTAGCGACGCCAATTGGAGAAGGCGTAAGAAACTCACCTCGTTCACCATTAACTTCAGCAACACGGCCGGCAAAAGGGGCGGTTAATCGGGTACGTGCCAGCGCTGCCTGGGCGACATTGATTTTTGACTGGCTGACCTTGATTGATGTATTAGCGGCTTCGCAGACGGCCCGTTTTGCTTGTGCTTCACTTTCTGTATTATCTACACTTTCTTCAGACACCATCTTTTTTTTGCGTAATATGCGCTGGCGACGAGCTTCACGTTTGACTGCCTCGGCGATAATGCAGGCTTCGTGCGCTAGTGCAATGGTTCTTTTATTTTCATGCTCAGCCAGTGTAACTTGTGCCTGCAAATCATCATTCCATATTTCCAGCAACAGTTGTCCGGCTTTGATCCGATCACCTTCTTTAACGGGCAGACTTTCAATCTGCCCACCGATAGAGGGGGAAAGGCGTGCACGTTGACAGGCTTTGAGCGTCCCCGCGCGGGTATTAGTAATGGTTGCAAGAACTTCTCCATGCGTTACTTCCTGTACCACAACAGCGACCGGGCGAGGACGTTTGGTATAAACAAGAAGTACTGCAATGCCGACAATAATCAGCAGACTGATAAAGAGCAGGCGATGTCTTTTTAGCATGAGAATATCCCGATATTTTTTACAGGAATCTATTTTATCTGTTTATTAATGCAGCCCGGATTAACTAATATTATAATCTCTAAAATTACCATTTAGCTGAGCTTGCCTAAGCTCTAACCTGAGATAATCAGAGCTCCCTTAAATATAGACTTCTTTGACCAATTTAAAACCTCAAGAGCGTCAATGAGTTGAGTTATCTTAGTAATCGTTTATTGCACATAAAATTAAAATACAATCTGCTGTTATATCTCCGTTTATACAAAGTTATTTAAATACCTGAAATGTAATGTGATCTTTTTTTATCTCAAATTAACTGTGTTGTAGGTGACTATATTTAGATAAGTATCACTCGCACATTAGTGCGAATGCGGACTAATAGTTTGTTAACTTCTATTATCAGCAACATAAAAAGGGGGAATTGTTATGATACCTAATATTATTGAAGTGATTAGTAGTGAGCGTACACTTGAAAAGTATTCAAATAAAAATCGTTTGTTGAACGAAGCTGTTCCCGATGTCGGGCACCCCAAACAAAGTGCATCCGAACCCGATAAGATTTTTTTTGCGCCTGAATCCCTTGTCTAGCAATGGCGCGTTGCTAGAATTCAAAACCGAAGATGTTGTATTTGCCGAAAACGTAGAAACTGTGGCCAATAAAGAGGGGGAAACATTTAAGATTTTTAAAATATGGATTCGTAACGGCAGTGTCGCTATCAAGCTTGAATAATTCTCTGTGTAGGGTTATTCGAATGATTTTTGCGTATTAGCAGTAAGATATTTATCATTTTTATTTTTTATGATCCGTTAGAATTAGCTAATTTAGGAAAGAAATTCCTAAGGCGGAAAGGGGCACAAAGCGCCTTACAATGTTTTACTGGAATTTATGAAAACGAAGCCAAATTTGCTGTACCACTACACCCTTGGAATACGTGTTATCTGCCAGAAAAAGCATCAGTTTGATTGTTATCATGCCTTGTTCGTTAGTTATTAAATAAAAACAGGTGCTTAGTTATTATGTTGTAAAGGTGATACATGGCACTAGGCCTGTATATATTTTCCCTATAACTCAGTTGCCCATATAACATTTTGATCTGTTCGCTTTATTATGTAAGATAATTTTTTTATGAATTATATATATAAGGCCTAGTGATTGATGCACTCGGTTGTGTATAAAGCGTTAAATAGAAGAAGGAGAATCAAATGCTGATGGATAGATTTTGGAAGAAACCTCCGAATCAAGTGTATATGCTGACCACCCTCATGGTGGTATTACACTATCTATATCCGTTTGGAATACTAATTTTGTACCCATTCAATCTGATTGGAATCCTTGTTGTCGTTGGGGGGCTAATCATGGCAATAAAAGCAAAAAAGATGTTTATACAGGAGAAATTACCGCTTAGTCCAGTGGGTGAACCAGTAAAAATATTGACTACAGGTCTATACAGAGTCAGTAGAAATCCAATGTATCTCGGTTTTGTCATTATGCTAATTGGAATCTGGGTTATTTTGGGAAGCGTTACCCCAATAATTGGACCGCTGGCACTGTATTTAATCATTAATTCATATTACATCCCGTTAGAGGAAAAGAAGATGAACGAATCATTTGCTGAGGATTGGAAAGAGTATACCCAGCGTGTAAGGCGTTGGATTTGAGTGTGCAGGTACATCCGAAACTGGGTTATTAGCGGTAGTGTTAAACCACATGGCTTTCAGGCAGTTGATATTTAAGTTGCTGCACTCAGACTAGGTACAGTCGTCGCGGTTTTTGCTAAAAATAAAAAGCAGCAAAAACAGCACCAACTTACTCGCAGGTGAGCAAGGCGTTCTGCTTTGCCTATCCACTGTTGGTGAATTGCCTTTGTTTTTTCCATATTGCTGGTTGCATTTTCTAGAGTACTAAGAATATATTCAATTAACGATAACTCTAAAGAAATAAAGAGGTTGTTATGAAAAAAATAATTTATCGTAAACGTTGTTTTCTACGCCCCATGCTGACAATATTTTTTTTCATCTTTTCTTATTGCTTCTCTATTCCAGTTGTATTCGCTGAGTCATCATGTGTTCTAAAAATGGGTTGGGAACCATGGAAGCCTTATCAGTATATCGACGAAAATAAACAATTAACCGGATTGGATATAGACTTAATAAGAGCCATTGTGAAAAATATGGGATGTGAAGTCCAGTTAGAAAAAACACCATGGAGAAGACAGCTCTTTGAGGCTGAATATGGAAGAATGCATTTGGTGGCATCTGCATCAATGACTGAGGAACGAAAAAAATGGGCATATTTTTCAGAATCTTATCGAGAACACAAAAGAGTGCTTTTTGTATTAAAAGGCACCGTCAACAGATATCAGTTTGAATCTCTAAAAGATATTATTGGCACTGACTTTAACTTAGGAGTTGTCAGAGGCGTTTATCAAGGAGAAGAGTTCGCGCGGTTAATTAATAGTCCTCAGTTCAAAAAACAAGTCTAGGTTGTGGGCAAGAGTATTCAAAATCATAAAAAATTAATCGCAGGACAAATTCATGGA
The DNA here is from genome assembly GCF_983033635.1 of Psychromonas sp. NCBI lineage: Bacteria > Pseudomonadati > Pseudomonadota > Gammaproteobacteria > Alteromonadales > Psychromonadaceae > Psychromonas > Psychromonas sp. The sequence continues at coordinate 8,142 of NZ_CEZLMY010000124.1, forward strand.
TTTTCCGGAGATGAAATATCAGGAAGCCACCTATTGCGTGAAAGAAACATCTTGGATAAGGTTGAAATTTATCCAATGATAATCAATTCCGGCAGTGTATATTTGATGTTTAGTAAAAAATCCACAATACCTGAGTTGGTTGAAAAGTTTAACAAGAGCCTCGCTGAGCTGAAAGCAAATGGAATTCATGAAAAAATTGTTAAAAAATACTTGGAGTAAAAAGCTGTGTATCAGTTATTCGATTACAGCAGAACAAGGCGCTTTCACCAGACCGGGTTAGCTGAGGCGCTTTTTTTGATATTGACGTTTATGGAAGTCAATTAACTTTTTAAATTCTCTCGTTTCACCCACCCTGCGTGGTGAAGCGCAACGTTAATACAGTCACTTCCAAAATTGATTTCTAAGTCGATTGGTGGCGTTTGCTACTTAGGTTTCTAAGGCAGAAAGGGGCACAAAGCGACTTAGATTGTTTACTCTAATATTGTGCTGTAATTTAATTTATCTGGCTTGAACCAGCAAGGTTGATCAGATATTTATCTAGATTGGTATCAGCTTGTTTACTGGCTATTTAACGATCTTTTTAATAAATCCCTTTGTATGAAACGAGCGGTAGAGGCAACGCTGGACTTCGCCTGCCAATCGAGTATAAACAGAAATAAAATACGGATATTTACGAAGGAGAATAACAAATTCTGATAAGGTTTTGTCGCATTGGTATAATGCGCTAAAACATACTGTTCAAATCAACATTTCCTTTTTGGTAAAGCGCTTTTATTCTTCCTATACTCATAAAAATTGAAATTTTGTATGTATATACAGTATCGATTAGGAAGCGTTAACATTAGAATGGGCGTCTTAATTTTAGCACCTCCAATCAACCGATTTTGATAAGGATCTGTTCATGAGTTTTTCGACCAATCGGTCTAGTAATGTCGTCGTTGTAAGTAACACGTCTGACAACCCATTCGCAATCGATATCGCCTACGCTATGGGTCAGCATGAAGACATTGCTGATTTGATCAGCATGAAAACCTTTATGAATTCTGAATTTTGCCCACGCTTCATCTCTGATGAGCTGGATATGGATTCCATCGGTCAAACACTGACCGGCAAGACCGTGGTTATTGTCAGTACCAGTAGCCATACTAAATCTCGTCAAGAATTGGCGATGTCTAATTTGGTCATAGCCCGAACCGCCAAAGAAAATGGTGCGACTCGCGTGGTTCTGATTGAACCTGATTTGTTCTACAGCGCACAAGACCGAGGTGCTCATGCCGATTTAGGCGAGACGCATTTTGAACGCGACGTTAAAGACATTAAGAAATTCGACGGCCAAGCATTCACGGCAAAGTTATATGCACAGCTATTAAAGCTCTCTGGCGTTGATACCGTGCTAACAATTCACAACCATTCTTACTCTGTGCAGCGTATTTTCTCAGACGTATTTGAAGGCGATTTTCACAACCTGATCCCTTATCAAATTTACGCTCACTATTTATTGAATAGCGATATTTTAAATTACGGCCCAGATGGTGAAGGGTTGGTATTATGCGCACCCGATAAAGGCGCGCGCGATTTTGTGAAAGACATGTTCAATACGCTTGGCTTGTCTAAAGCAAAATTTATCATGCTCGACAAAGAACGCACCAACGAACGCAAAGTGGCCATTACCCTGCACAACGAAAGTGAACACACCTTTGAAGGTCTAGACGGTTGCAGCATTGTGTTGTTCGATGACATGGTTCGCACCGGCTCTACCGTGGTTAAGTCTTGTCAGTTCTTACAAAAAATCAACCCTGAGCGCATGGTGTTTGCTGTTTCGCATTTCTACGCCAGCGATGAAGGTCGCGAGCGCATGGCTCACCCGGCCATTGGTGAAATTTTAACGCTCAACACTTTGCCAACCATTCTAAACCGTGATGAGCAGGGCCGTTTACGTAAGAAACTAGTCGTACTTAAAGTCGAAAAATGGCTAGCACAAGAGCTCACTACCATTCTAGATTTGCCATATCATCCGGAAGCCAACCCATACAAGATTGATATGTCTTCAAAGAACCCGCGCTTTCAACGTAAGATCTGGTACAGCGAAGAATTGTCGGATTTAAAGAAGGGCAAGTAGTAGGTAGTAAAAAAGAGTAATCGAGTAAGCTCGGCATTGGTCGAGCTTTTTTATGGGTGGCAATTATGTCTGACTGTGTTTTCTGTAAAATTATAAATAATGAAATGGAAACCAGTATTATTTATGAAGATGAAACACTCATGGCGATTGTACCTTTACATTCTGTGCATCCTGAGTCGGCTTTAATTTCCCTAAGATCCATATTGATCACTTCACCGACTTAGAAAAGTGTTCTAAATGAGAGGCCAAAATCACTGTGCCACTAGTTGCTAACAAGGCAATTAAATCGGGGCAAGATCACGCATAACGGCTGTCATCGTTTTTGCTAAAACAAAAAGCCAGCAAATACAACGCCATCCTATGTGCTGTTGTTTGCGGCGTTA
>NZ_CEZLMY010000125.1:0-10510 GCF_983033635.1 Psychromonas sp.
CATTATAGAGATAGCGATCACATTGGCAAGTGTTTATTTCAAATAAATGACTGAATGAACAATTAGTAAACAAACAGCTGTTTTACTCTACAAATTAGCCTTCTTCACTTCACCGCAAGAGTGATTACTCTTGTTATGACCATGTATTATTACAAAGAAACAACGGAACCAATTTGATAAAACAGCAAGCTTATATTTGCATTGCACCTGAATATGGTAAACAACCGCTGTTTATTTTTATCGATGCTAATTGAGGCAAGTGAAATTGATATTTCATAAAAGCAGTTATATCAAGCACTTCCCTGCATTGCACATTTAAAAGCTCACCTTTCGCATTTAAGACCTATTTATATTGTCAATAAACAAGCGTTTTTTTTGTGCGCCAAGTCTTTTATCTACTAATATAAATATGCTGGTAATAATAAAATCTGCGGCAAAGGGTTGTAGCCGACAGAATAGATGGAGGATCAACTCAATGAAATACATAATTAAAGTACTTACTTCAATTGTTGTTACACTGACTCTCTTGTTAGGTTGTGGAAGTGATGACTCTTCTCCTTGCTCCCAAGAGAATATTAATGATTTTGTGCTTGGAACTAATACGTCCTGCATAGATCCTGTAGTTAAAGATCTGATTAGTTTTTCTTTAGATATTACCGATAGCCAAGGAATAAGCACGCTTAATGTTACACAAAGACAACCTGTTGTTGTTAGTGCAACACTACTTATCAATAATCTGCCGCAAGCAGGTGTTTTAGTAAAGTTTTCACTACAGTATGGCCTTGCCACTATTGATCCAAGCAGTAGCACTGCATTAACTAATAAAGACGGGATTGCATCAATCATATTAAGTGCTAAGGACCAATATGGTTCCGACACGATTACAGCAAGCACTGATGGCTTAAATGCCAGTATGAGCTTTTCTGTTGCAGCACAAAACACACTCGTTTCGATGATTCAGCCCACAGCCAGCCCTGAGTCAATCAGTTCTACAGGTTCTGCGACAATCACCGTAGTGCTTAATGATGATACCAATTCAATACCATATGAGGTACCAGTTGATATTTCATTTTCTTCTTCTTGTGTCGATTCGGGTTTAGCAACAATAGAGTCCCCGGTTGCAACTGTTAACGGGATAGCACAAAGCACTTATAAAGACATCGCTTGCGGACAAACAGATACCATTGAAGTGAATGCTAAAGTGGGAAGTCAGTTACTGGCCGGCAGCGTTGCTATTGCAGTTCAAGATGCCGCGGCAGGCAGTATTAATTTTATTAGCGCATCGAATGATTTTATCGCTTTAAAAGGAACAGGCGGTAGCGGTGGCGGAATTACCCGCCAAGAAACCTCTGTGCTTAAATTTCAAGTGGTTGATGTCAACGGCAGTCCTGCTGCATTTGAAGAGGTGATGTTTGCGCTTTCCTCAAACGTTGGTAACTTATCTCTTAACCATAGCAGCGCACAAAGTGATGCAGATGGTTATGCTGAAGTTATTGTGCAGTCTGGCTCAGTCGCAACTTCTATCCGCGTAATTGCCACCTTGGCTTCAGATACAAGTTTATCCACCATCTCTGATTTGCTGGTTATCTCTTCCGGTGTCGCCGATTACAATAGCTTTAGTTTATCTGTTTCTGATTTTAACCCTGAAGGATGGGCTATAGATGGTACAAAAGTTCAGGTAACTGCCCATGTCGCAGATCATTTTAACAACCCGGTTCCTGACGGTACCGCCGTTGTTTTTAACACTGAATTTGGGCAAATTGAGCCATCTTGTACGACCACTAACGGATCCTGTACTGTAACTTGGACAAGTTCAGAACCAAGAATTCCTATTCCTGAATTTAGAGATATTACAACGACAACTAAAATACTTGGCGATGATAATGTTTGCCTTAAACAAGATGGTACAGCATCACTGTTAAATAATTTTGCTTATCCATGTTTTTATTCTAATGCATCAGCCGCTACGATTAACGATCCTGAAATGTCCGGTGGCCTAGGACAAGTTTATGGTAATCGAGTCACTATTTTTGCTCATTTAATTGGCGAGGAGAGTTTTGCTGACAGCAATGGTAATGGCGCATTTGATGCGAATGAAGCTTATGCTGATATCTCTGCTGAAGGTTTTAGAGATGATAATGAAGACGGGGTTTTTGCAGGACGATATAGTGATGCCAGTCTTGCTGATGGCGCGGCTGATCATATAGCAACTTGCAAAGCTGAAACAGGAGTAATCTGCCTTCAACCAGGCGGTGATAATGAGGAGTATATCGATTTTAATAACAATGGCCGCTTTGATGGCGAAAGCAATCAGTTATTAAACAGTGTACTTTGCCTGGATGAAAATGCTGGCTGTACGCAAGATTTATTACCGATTTGGAAAAATGTTACGATTTTACAAGCGGGGTCTTTTGCCCATATCAGTTTAATTGAAAGGGGATTAGATAGAGAAATGACTGCTAGCTATTATCAGACTGTCGATATCAGCGCCGGCGCTAAAATCGTGGATGCTTATGTTGCTGATTTACATAATGGCCGCATGCCATCGGGCACTACCATCACTTTTGCAGCGGGTAATGGTGTGATTGTAGGACCTGATAGTTGCACTGTGTTAAATTCAAGTAGTTTAGGGTTTAGCAGCTGCTCAGTGGTAGTGAAGCGGTCGGAAAGTGCAGATGAAGTATCTGACACAGGACTACTTACTGTGATTGTTACAACGCCTTCTGGTTTTGTAACTGAAAGAGCAATTATTATTCTGGATTAATATTAACAACTGACATCAATACAACAAAAAAGCCTCTGACGGATTCACGTCAGGGGCTTTTTTATACAAATTTATTGCTTATAGCAATCCGAAGATTGTTATCTGTTTTTAGCCTCGCAGCTCCATTTGCATTTGCCGGGAGTAAAAGTAAGGTTTGCAGAGCTCGTTGACATTAGATCATAAGGTTTGTCGCAATTTTTCTATACCCAAGAAGCAATCAACTGTGACGACAAACTTCGGATTTCCATTTTGGAAATTAGCGCTGTCATTGTTTTCACTTTTAGAAACTTTTAATCGGGGTAGATTAGTTATCCATAATTAAAAAGGGGATTTTGTCGAATGACTCTACAAGAAAAAATTAAACAAATTATTACCGATCCAACGCTGTCAGCAAAACAAAAATCGAATTACCTTGCGTTAGAAGCCGATGCAAGTTTGCCCTATCTCACTGTTTCTGAAGCTGCAACGAAGGCAATGGACAGGGGAATTATATGCGATATGTTTGAAGGACATGCCCCGTTCAAACCGCGTTATATATTGCCCGATTATGCTAAATTTCTGCAACAAGGCTCTGCATATTTAGAGCTAGCGGCTGCACAAAATATGGATGAAGCGCTTAATGCGTTAACCATTATTTATCATCATGTGCCATCGGTGACCAATATTCCCGTTTATTTAGGTCAATTGGATGAGATCTTAATGCCCTATGTAGCCGATCTCGACGAGGCTACAATCTATCAAAAACTTAAACTGTTCTGGATTATGCTCGACCGAACCCTGCCAGATGCCTTTATGCACGTGAACATCGGCCCGAGCGATAACGTCATTTGCCGGACAATATTAAAAGTCGATGCAGAGCTTAAACAAGTCGCACCGAACCTGACCTTTATGTACGATCCTGAGATTACGCCGGATGAATTGCTACAAGTCGCGACGACAAACATCTGTGAATGTAACAAACCGCATATTGGCAACTATCCAATTCATGCGCAAAGTTATGATGCTCAAGGTTTCGGGATTGTTAGCTGCTACAACTCATTACCATTAGCGGGTGGTGCCAATACTCTGGTTCGCCTCAATCTTAAAGAAGTGGCACAGCGCGCCGGCAACAGCGAAGACTTCTTTGCCAATACCCTTCCTCATTATTGCAAGCTGATGTATGAGCTAATTGAAACCCGTGCGAAGTTTTTACATGAAGAATCGAATTTCTTTGATAGCTTTTTAGTCAAAGAGGGGTTAATTGAAGAAGCCCGTTTTGCACCGATGTTTGCTATTTACGGCATGGCTGAGGCGGTGAATACTTTGCTCAACAAAGAAGAATTAACGGACATAGCATTAGATAGAGCCAACAGCCAATATGGCCATAATAAGAGTGCAAATAAATTAGGGCATCGAATTTCAGCCGCACTGGATCAAATCGTCAAATCGACTCCCGTTACCTATGGCTACTATGGTCGTGCGCTACTGCATGCTCAAGGCGGCATCAGCCTTGATCAGGGCGTGACACCAGGTGTGCGTATTCCTTATGGCAGCGAGCCAAATCCGGTAGCGCATATTCAGGCTTTGGCTGAACACCACCAATATTACACCTCTGGGATCAGCGAAATTCTGACTATTGATAAAAGCGTAAAATCAAATCCGCAAGCTATGTACCAATTGTGCAAAGGTGCACTAAGCTTAGGTTTCCGTGAATTTAGCGCAAACGTTGCTGGTAACGACTTAATCCGAGTCACTGGCTACATGATCAAATTATCAGATATTGCAGCCTTTAAAACACAAGGTTCTCGTACCAATACCACAGGATTAGGTGCAGAAGCGGCAGAAAACACAGGTATTTTAAATCGAAAACCAAGAGTCGCTAGCCATGAGCAATCCCCCTGCTACATTAAATAACAGATTTGCAAATATAAAAGCAACAGTCAGCGAAGTGTTACGTTTTTCTTGTGTAGACGGGCCCGGAAACAGGCTGGTTATTTTTCTACAGGGGTGTAATTTCAACTGCAAAAACTGCCATAATCCGCACACCATAGACATGTGTGACAATTGTGGCGATTGTATTGCACACTGCCCAACTCAGGCACTGTCATTGGCTGACCGCAGTGGCAATAGTCACATTGTGTGGGATGCCGATTTATGCGAGCAGTGCGATACCTGCTTAGCGGTATGCCCAAAACAATCGACTCCAAAAACCCGACAATACTCGGTAGCAGAGATGCTACTTATAATTCGTAAAAATAGTCCGTTTATTACCGGTATCACGGTAACAGGCGGTGAAGCAACACTGCAGCTTCATTTTATTATCGCATTGTTTTCAGCCATAAAATCGGCACAGGATCTACAACATCTAACCTGTATGGTGGATAGCAATGGCAGTTTAAGCGAAACTGGCTGGAAAAAATTACTCCCCTTTATTGATGGTGCGATGATCGATTTAAAAGCGTGGCAACAGGCGACCCATTTATGGATAACAGGCCGCAATCAACATCGGATATTCCGCTCTCTGGAACAGTTAGCACAGTGCGATAAATTGTATGAAGTGCGCTTATTACATATCCCAGGAAAAACGGATTTTGATACTGAAATCGACGCGCTGGCACATTATTTAAAGCAGCTCCCCAATGCAACGCGTATTAAGCTTAATGCGTTTCAAAATCATGGTGTAACAGGAGAGGCGTTAGCATGGAAAATATGCAGTGAACAGGATATTGAGCAATTAGCTAAGCAACTAACTCTGCGTGGTGTAGAACGCTTAATCTTGCCGGCGGTTTATATTTAACACGCACCGCCCTGCGTAGTCCGTTAAGCACCTTATTAATTATCCTTGCAAGATTCGAGTATCTGCTGATACAACCAACGGTGTGCAGGATCATTCATACTCGGCTGATGCCAAACCAAACTGTAAACCACATCACCATAATGAAAAGGGAGTGGTTTAGTCGCTAACCCTTTAGCTTGAAAAGCTGTTTCAGCCCAACGACGGGAACAGGTAAACAGCAAATCACTGTGATGACACATCACGGCGGCATCACCAAAATCAGGCACCGAAATTACAATTTTGCGTTTCTTATTTTGTTGGGCGAGCTGCATTTCAAAGAATGGAATATTCAGATCGCTATCTGTAATGCCAATATGGCCGTAGCTCAGATAATCGTCAAGAGTAAATTCTTGCTCCGCCAGTGCTTTATTGGCTAGAGGGTGCGCAGGATTCATCAGGCAAACCATCTGATCGTTAATCAATGTCTCCCAGACTAAATTATTATGTGAACTTGGTGGCTGACTGCGATCATGTGGCAGAATAATAAAATCTAATTTCCCTTTGACTAAACCATCAAAACCAACGCAGTCTTTTGACCAAATATCTAAGCGTATATTTGGTGCCAATGCCAACACTTTGGCGCTTAACTTAGCGGCGAGTAACTCAAAGGTACTTTCCCGCATTGCTAAAGAAAAGCTACCGCTATAATGCGAAGGTTCAAAGGCCTGTTGCGTCATAATCTGATTCATATCATTGATTATCTGATGCACCGACGGCCCGAGTCGACGGGCCAATGCCGTCTCGACGAGTTTATTACCATGGCGATAAAACAGCTCGTCATTCAGGCTGTCACGCAACTGACTCAAGGTTTTGCTGACTGAAGACGGGCTTACACATAATCGCTCAGCACTGGCAGTGACACTCAAGGTCTCCAGCATGACATGTAGGGTGATCAAATGCTTCATGCTTATATGCGACAGTTTAATAAGATCCATTTATACCCTCAAATACAATAAAAAACGCTAAAACCGACCAGACAGAAAAACAATTTTAAGATAGATGCCCGCTACAAGCACTCTTGTTACCTAGGTTAATTGCTTCACATACTATGCCGAATTACTTGCCTACTTCACCAGCCTGTACAAATTTTTTTAATGCTACATTTTGATTGGAGCTTGTTAACATTGCTATCTGATCAAAACTTGATATTTTTCCCTGCTCGACAAACAGATAGTGAGATGCCACATTCAGCGCATCGGAAATATGATGCGTTACCATTAAAACGGTTACATTTTGTATACGGGCTAACTCTTTAACGATAGCGAGCATCTCTTCACGCAAAATTGGATCAAGAGCAGAAAATGGCTCATCAAGTAGTAACAGTGGTTTATTTTGCACAAAACATCTTGCCAAGGCGACTCGCTGTTTTTGCCCGCCGGATAATTGCTGGGGAAAACGACTTAATAGCTTATCAATCCCAACCTGTTTACAAATATCCAGCACGCGCGCGTGCTGCTGTTGATTTAATTTAAGCCCGGGATCTAGCCCTAAGCCAATATTATCTGCGACACTTAGATGAGCAAATAAATTCTTTTCTTGAAATAACATAGCCAAGGGACGCAGATGAGGTTGAACATCTAAAACGGACTCTGATGCGATTTTAATATCGCCACTCAACGGCTTAATAAAACCCGCAGCTAAATTCAATAAAGTACTTTTACCGGCACCACTTGCCCCTAATACAGCGACAATACTTCCTTTAGGAATATCAATGTCAAAACTGAATTTTTCTTGCTGATATTGGTACATTACATTGGAAAATCTGATCATAATTACCCCGCTCAGCCGTTGTTTAAGAAAATTGTTTTTTAATGGTAACTTTTTCTATTAGTCCAAAGATACCAACACTGATGATTAATAAAAACAATGAAACAACCGCAGCCGACTCCATCTGATAACTGCCAAGTAGTTGAAATAGGTATAAAGGCAAAGTACTAAAATCCTGACTACCAAACAGCGCAATGGCACTCAAATCACCCATTGATAGAACAAAACTAATAGAAAAAGCATGCACGATAGGCTGCCTTATTGCTCGCCACTCAACAAGATAGAAACGTGAAAAACCAAACATGCCTAAACTGGCACATAACTGATCATATTGTTGCGCGGTATGAAGCATTGGCTGTGCTAGCGTTTTTATCACATACGGTAGCGCCATTAACGCATTTACCGCAATCACGATAACAATAGCGATACTGAATATATCAGTTATATTTCTAAGCAGCAGAAAAAGTCCGGTACTAATCACAAGCCCAGGCGTGACCAAAATAATGGTAGCAATTAATTCCAGTTTATCAGCTCTAAAATGCAAACCGCTTAATCGCCAAAAACGACTGCTAATAAGAATAAATAAGCCAGCAATAACTGCTATAACGGCTGCAAATATTGCAACTAAAAACGAATTTTTGAGCGCACTCCAAAAAGAGGCTGCAGTAATAACGTTAATAAATTGTGCATTAAGTCCGTTGATAATAATCATTAATAAAGGTGGTATCACCAGTAAAATCACTACAAGTATCCACAGCGCATCCCAACACTTGGCTCGCATAGTGTCACTAAACAGAAAAAAAGAGGATTTGATGCTGCTGGTTATTACAGGCATTGGCCGAGAAAATCTCTGGATAATTATAGCCAGAGTGCCACAAAGCATCATTTGCCAGAGCGCTAATAAGGCACCCGATTGTAAATCAAAATCAAACTTAATAGCTTGGTAAATAGCCAACTCAATAGTGGTCGATTTTGGCCCCCCCCCTAATGCCATCACTGTCGCAAAACTGGTAAAACAAAGCATAAACACCAACCCGCAAACATGCGGAAGCTGCTGACGTAAACAGGGCCATTCGACTAATTTGAACTTATTCCAATGTTCAATACCGAGGTGGGCGGATAATTTATGATGTTCAGCAGGGATCGATTGTAAAGGCTGCAGTAGTAAACGCGTTGCGAAGGGAAGATTAAAAAAGACATGTGCTAATAGTATGCCGTTAAGCCCATAAATTGAGAATGGCAATTTTTGATTGAAAGTAGCCAGTAGTTGCGCAATCAAACCACTATTACCATAAATAGAAAGCAAGCCAAAGACCCCAACCAGGACAGGTAAAACTAGCGTTGTTGCAAATAACTTAAGCAGTAAAGCTTTGCCGAAAAAAGATCGACGAGAGAGCGCGTGGGCAACAGGAATAGCAAGGCCGACACTCAATAATGTAGACAGAAATGATTGATAAAAGCTAAATGCGGTTACATGCCGATAATAAGGATCAAACCACAGGGAGGCAAAATTGAAATCAGGTGAATGCAATAACAATGCAGAAATAGCGGCTGCAACGAAAACAAAAATTAACCCGGCCGTAATTAGACCGGGTATGGATTGAGATTTTATAGTCATCCTTACTGTATTAAAGAGCTCTGCCACTCTCTCACCCACGATTTACGATTATTTTCTACTTGCTCCGCACTAAAAGAAAAAGATTTCGATGGAACGGTTAACTGCTTAAACCCTTTAGGAAGCGCCACGTCAGTGACCGGATACATCCAGTTTCCTGTTGGTACTGCAGACTGGAATTCATCACTGACAATAAATGCCATAAACTGATCTGCTAATTTTTGATTGTCACTGCTTTTAACTTTTGCTGCGACTTCAATTTGTGTGTAATGCCCTTCAGAAAAATTGGCAGCTAAATACTGATTATTTTCTTCAGCAATGATGTGATACGCAGGTGAAGTCGTATAGGAAAGCACCATATCCGCTTCACCTTTTAAAAACATATTGTAAGCTTCGGACCACCCTTTAGTCACGGTGACAGTTTTTTTCGCTAGCATCTTCCATGCTTGATCAGCTTGATCTCCATAAACCCATTTCATCCATAACAATAAACCTAGTCCTGGAGTTGAAGTGCGTGGATCTTGATAGATAACCTTAAGATCGTCCTGTTTTTCAACCAATTCTTTTAAGCTTTTGGGAGGGGTAGTTAATCGTTCTTTATTATAAACAAAAGCAAAATAACCATAATCAAATGGAACAAATAGGTTATCAGACCAGCCTTCGGGCAATGTAGTATTCGTCGTATCAACGTTGTGCTCTGCTAATAACCCTGTTTTTCTCGCTTCGGCCATAAGATTATTATCCAGGCCAAGCAAGAGATCCGCTTTACTGTTTTTTCCTTCTAAACGCAGACGATTTAAAATTGAAACGCCATCATCTAAAGCAACAAATTCAAGTTCGCAAGCACACTTTGCTTCAAATGCTTTTTTTATTTTAGGACCAGGTCCCCAATCTGATGCAAAAGAGTTGTAAGTATAAACAACCAATTTATTCGCTGCAGCGGGCATTGATATCGTTGCCAATAAAGCAATGACAGGAAAAAAAAATTTCACTTCGAACTCCATATATAGTGTGATTGACATAGAATAAGTTGCTAATCATTTGAAATGCGATTGATAAGCTCAATTCCTACGCCAGCATTGTCTGGTTCAGATATAAGGGTTTTGTGTTTATATGAACAGTCAGAGCCTTGTAAACAAGCCCCCCCAATGATAAACGTTATTGTATACCCAAAGGAAAATTGAGGCACTTAAAGCTTTTGATTATTGGATGGTTAAAAAGGATAGGGCACTTGGCGATGGAACAGGGCTCGCAGCGCTCCCCCGCTCGTGATACTTTGCAGCCTCAAAATTCGCCCCTACTCTACATAGATATGTTTATGTCTGCGGCATACTGTTAAGCGTTTATCGATAAGTGAAATACTAGCCGATGGCGATGGTCAGGGTTCGCAGAGCTCATCCGCTCGTTGCTCTTGCCTGTCGGCAAACTCGCCCTACTATCACATGTTTTGAATGCCACTGCGTGGCAACTCTTTATTTTCCCATGTTCGAGTGATCATCGCATCAAGCGCTTAAACGAAAAAATCCCTGCTGACGTAGTCAACAGGGAT
>NZ_CEZLMY010000126.1:0-5995 GCF_983033635.1 Psychromonas sp.
TTGTGTACGCCCAGCATGGGCATGAACTAATGAGGTGAAAGTCCTCTGTAGGAAGGTCACCGTTTAATAAAATATTTGTTATTAAACGCTAACTACTAGCGAATGGCAAGGGCTTATCCGCGAGGATTGGTCTGGAGGAAGCCGCTAGCAAATTTGCGAGCTGATGAACAAGAACATCATATGAGGCGTAGGCTAGAGGTGAGTTGGCACAAGACGACGAAACCACGTGATCTAATGGCCACCGTAAATGATGCAGCAGTGCAAAGAAAGTGCATGCTCTTATCTGGGGAGATCTGCTTAACACGCGATCGGTAACTTAACCAGCTAGGCACTGGTTTATAACTGCCTTGGCTTTTCAGATTCATCAACTGAAAAGAGCGAATTAGATGAAAACCGATAGCGCATGACTGGGCAACTAGGCATGTGAGTAAGCAGAAGTCAGCAGACGGCATAGTAGCCAAACGCCTATCGTAATGGATAGGACAAGGTGAAGGCCTGAACATCTAAACCAAGGAGAAATCATATTGAACTTGAAACACAATAAATCACCATGTTGTGATAGTGCGCCTCAGCGTTCAGATATGAACAATACCTTAAATGAATATTCACTAATGGCACAAATGCTAAGTGATCAAAATATGGGAGCTGCATGGAAACATGTTAAAGCCAACAAAGGCGCACCCGGTATTGATAACATGAGCATTGAAGAATTTGAGCCTTTTGCCTTAGCACATTGGCAAGGGATCAAAGCAAAGCTGATAGAGGGCAATTATCAGCCCCTTCCGGTAAAACGGGTAACTATCCCAAAACCAGATGGCGGAGAACGTTTATTGGGGATCCCTGCTGTAATAGACAGGATGATCCAGCAAGCGATTAGCCAGGTGATCAGTCCCTATTTTGAACCTATATTTTCGCCTTATAGCTACGGATACCGGCCCGGGAAACGAGCCAGTCAAGCGGTCACTCATGTACAAACTTGCATTAAACAAGGGTACAAAACAGCCGTGGATATTGACCTCTCAAAATTCTTTGATGAAGTTAATCATGACATGCTAATGAACCGGATCGGTCGCAAAATCAAAGATAAAGCGTTAATGCAATTACTCGGTAAGTACTTAAGAGCGGGTATTGCAGAAACTGAAACAGGGCTTTGGTTTCCATCGGATAAGGGCGTGCCGCAAGGAGGCCCATTATCACCACTTTTATCCAATATATTATTAGATGAATTGGATAAAAAGCTAACACGAGAGCGATTACATTTTGCTCGTTATGCTGACGACATCATCATTTTGGTTAAGTCTCAGCATATCGGTAAGCGCCATAGAAAATAGACAATCCTACTCTATATGAATTAGTTTTTTATAATGCCCATCCATTTTTATCGTTAAATATGTCCCACTATGATAAATATCCTAAATCGCTGTAGCTATTACGGTTATTGAGCGAATCAAACAATGGCTAAAAAAGCTGTCTCAGTAATGTCACTGTTTAACCAAAGTCGCTTTCTTACATTAATTGGCCTATCGTCTGTCTCGCCCATTGGATGACTGGTTTTAAGGAACTATGCAGATCGAGTCCTTACCTTCGAAGGGAGTGCCGTCGATCAAGTTTCCGAACAGTGTAGCCTCTCCAGATCCGTTACTCCAGTTGCTCGTATCGTCCTCGAAATGGCAGACCAGATCGTGGTACACATCTTCATTTGAGTACTCGATTGAGCACAATGGTCCCTTGTTCCCCCGCACGCGAACTTGCAACCCGCCGAACAATAGGGAAGCCAGATCGATTTCACTGACATCAAAATCCTCGCTACCAAGGATCGCCACGGGAATAACGCCATGGTCGTTGATGTTGAAGCAGTTGGGATCGCTGCCGGGTTTGATGTCGATCACTGGCGATGAAAAAATGTTCGTGGTGATGGTACTGATGCTAGCCTTAATTCCATTTTGGTACTGACTTGAAACGAAATACAATATAATTTTATATTGATCATTTTCCTGAAGGAAGCCATCTGGCAGTACATACGATGTATCTGTAAAAGGTACTTCTGGAACCATGCGTTCTCCACTGCTAATATTCGTAATATCAAGTTCGATAGATAAGGGGAAAATTGGATTAAGCCAACTATCCCATGTCACCGTATTACCAGTTAAAGATAATGCTGTAGGAAAAGTTGGCAGCACTCCTCCTAATTGAATGTTTATACTATCGGTGCTAGCGTCAGTATATGTCACATCAAATCTATATATTCCGTTTGTAAATTCAGATGTAATGTCCGCTTGGGTCCCTTCTATACCAGACCCCCATTGATCACCTTCAGGTGAAAGTCCTAATGGATATGTGTTACCCAGTGGCGTAGTTAACGTAATACTCTGGAATTCAGAAACTGTTCCATATATGTCGGTGTAAAAAGCATAATAGGTGTTTAATGATTCGTCTTGATATCTATTTAACCACACACCAGCTGAAGAAATAGAACCAGCATATAAATTACCAGCCATTATCCAAATTAGAAGTCCGGTAAAAATATACTTGTAAGTTTTAATATTCATTTTTACTTCCTTTCATTTTTAATAATAGTTATTTAACAACTTGCTAATAAATTGAGTTGTGGTCAGTAAATTTGGCCACGGCTTTGTATTCAGTCCAATACGTTTTATCGGCTTGATTCAGACTAAATATCCATCCAAATATAGCGTATACACACATCTTTATTGTGGTTATTTTGGTGGTTTTATAGTCTCTGAAATAATTAGAAAAGATAAGCATTTAAAAAGAGGGAGTTAAGTTATCGGACAAAATGTGGAGTTTATTAAAAATAACGGGGTCGACTCTCGAGTCATCCGATCACGTCAATATTAAGAATGTAGTGGCTTAGTAACGTTGACTATTACTATATAGTTTTAAGCTTAATTTATTAAGGCGCTTTGTGCCCCAAACCGAGCTAGAAAACTAAATCGCTAACGCCCCCATAGTTACTTAGAGTAGGTGCTAATAGCCCCTCTGCCTTATGAAAAACCGAAACGTAGTTTCGCCGGTTGAAGGATTTATGCTTCTCAACAGCAGGGAAAAGTAAGTAAAATAGTGCTGTTCCGAAACGTTTTTTATTCTTACACTACCAACAACTTCTTAGCGCACCGCGTCTGAATCCCCCTCCATGGATATATATGCCCCAAATCACTTTAGAAAACCAACTTGGCACTTCTTAAAATGAAAAATTAAAGACCTGACACTGTTTATTTGCCTAGAAATTCAGTAAATAGGAGGGAAGTGTTCTTTAAAGAACAGAGTTTATTTTTTATTTGGGTAATATTGATCATGCTTGAAGCGCAGCTAAGTAGATAAAGTAAAGCTGCACGGCAATGTGCACGGACAAGAATATATTTCATTCTTTTGTAATATATTAATTATAGACAGACGCACATTAATACTTATCTGTTGAAAAATTAAAAGGGTTAACTGTGAGTATGAAGAATTCATTAACGCTAAGAAGCTTTAAAAAATACCAACCCCGTCAAATAGCCAAATTCGTCAAAGCCTTTTTTAATGGCCGCATCTATATTGTTGGTCTTGGTCGATTACGAGTTTTAGAAGGAAAAGTGGTCGCTTATCAGCATCAAAAAAGTGAAAAGAGCATACTGATTGTAGTCAGTGAAATTAATCAGATTGTCAATGAACTTGCGCAACCAAAAATTGCTGCAGTTTAACGAATAAATAAATAAAACCTATATGTTAATATCAAGCCGTTTGGTGTCGAGGTTAACCGTTAAGCCCCAATATTTATAAGTGATATCCGCTTTCAGCGTGTAAATAGCCAGCTGGCAGGTAAAAGACTTAGAGGGGTATTTAATAGAAACTTATGCATCAATAGTCGCGAACCCTGAAAATATGGTGTGAACGATGAAATAGCCGCACAGATGAACAAAACAAATGAGGTCAGGTTAAATTTAATATTTCAGCTAGAGGTCAGACAGTGCGTCGAGATAAATCGGTAGAAAATTAAAAGGTGATAGTCCTTAGCTCGGTAGCTTGCCAAGTCATAAGCTTTGAATAATCAGGCTACGAGTTAAGCCGTCCCACTCAGTCTGCTAATATTTCCAAATCGCTTTGTGCCCCATAGCGACTTACAAAGCCACAAATTGGTGCCAGTATAACTCAGCCATAACGCTATTTTGGATAGGCTTTATAACTTTCAGGTTCTAGTTCAAAATGGTCTTCAACAGAACCATTTAGTGGATAGAAGTTTGCTTTTCCATTTTTTTTATTGAGGGCGTAAACACGATATATCCAAAACTGATCACCGAGTTGCCTAGATACATCTACTTCATTTCTTGAAATGAAAAAAGCGGTCCTCTTCGAGCTTTCAGTGGTTTTCACTTCGATATACTTTTGGACACCATGTTCATCAAACGATTTGATGTCATACCCTGCACTAGGATTATCTAAAGCAACATGTTCGACCTGGTTCACAAGTTCCGGTAACCCTTTGCTTATTAATTGCTGCTTTTCATACTTGATTACAAGTTCTTCTCCAGCTAAACCTAGATTGCGATTTCGCTCGTCCCTTTGTGCCCAATCTATTGCTTTTGTAGAGTTCTTTTTTCCCCTATTATTTTGACTTTTTTTACGTAAAGAAGGCATTGGTGCTTCTGTTTCCGTTAAAATCACTTCGGAAACATCAATAGGTTTATTAGTCTTGTTACTTTGTTCCGGCCCCCATGTATATATTTCACTTAAAGCACCAGAAGGGAGTGATTGGTGTTCAAGGACATCAAAAATAACTTCAACAGGAATGGTTCTGCTATCTTTTGGGTAGCTATACTCGTTGCAACTAAGTAGACCAACATAAATAAATGGTTGTGTTTTACTTTTATTTTTTGGTGAACCCTTACGAATAAAACTACCGGGGCCCGGTTGATTATCATATCCATGTGAGGAGTTGCAGGTGTGTTAGTGTTTTGAGACTCCCATTGAAAAACTTTACCACCTAATAAAAATGTATCTCGGTACTTGTGTACGTCTTCTTTGTCTTCTTTATTTAGTGTGGCAAATAGAACGACACAATTTTTGAAGCGAGTAATCCCTGTAATATCTCGTACTTGTTTAGGGATCACTGCACCGCCGTGCTCAAAGGCATCTAACTTGGTGTAAGTATCGCCAATGACAAATTTAAAATACTCAAACGTTTCGTTTTCACGTTTTACTTTGGCTTTAATCTCAAATCCTAGCTTTTCAAAAGTGTTGAAGCATTCGCTTCGCAGACCACCAGCAAAGTGTTTAGAAAGAACATTAGCGCCAAGCAAGTTAGATAAAGCCAGCCCAAAAATAGCTTTTGGAGGAAATGGTTTATTGTCTACGATTACGTCATACTTAGTGGAGTCAGTATAAGTATCTATCTCACCATCGAGTGTAATGTATTCTTCTACGGCCTGATGTATATTCTCTTCATTCAAAGAGCTTGAAACAGACGTAAGATTGAATATTCGTCCTGTACCCTTAGCAAGTGGAATATTATTACCTGAATGTGATCTTAATTTTGTCAATTATTGTGTTCCTCAATGTGGTTCAAAATTTCCCTATACGCAACATCTTTTCAAGTTTTTGATTTGAAAACTTAATATATAAAACCAATAGCTGTGGTTATGAATAAAATCAGCAAGACGCAATAAAATGCTGTAACGCAATAAGGTTACTGTCTTCAGATAAGCTGAATTAGGGAATATTTATCAACACAAACGAATAAGTATTTCTACGCTAAAGATAATGGACACGTCTCCGTACTGCACCAATTATTACTTACTGTTTATATCTGACAATTAGAAACCAAGTTTATAAATAACTAAATATTGCTGAAAATTCATAGTAATATATTAACCATAAAGTATGCTTTCACTAATCTATTTTTAAACAGTTAATCTATAGCTCCTATTTTTATACGTGATATTACTATTTATTCGCAATAATTAATTATTACTAATTACAAAAAGTGATAAAATTG
>NZ_CEZLMY010000126.1:6005-10229 GCF_983033635.1 Psychromonas sp.
TTAATCGCAACATATTGATAAATAAGTCTTTTAACACATTTTGTTATCAATGATTAGTAAGAGTATGCGCAATAGTTTTGCAACGCGTTTATTAGAGGCGAGTACCGATTTGCGCAATATTCAGGAGTTACTTGGCCATAGTGATATCAGTACTACACAGATTTATTTACATGTTGTAGGTTTGCATGAGCGGGGTATTGTCAGCCCAGTCGATAAAAGTTAAAAATATAACCGGACATCAAAACTATATTTACGCAAATTAAAAACAAAAAATCCCGCTGAAAAGCAGGATTTTTAATAATATTTTCTCTGTGAATTAGGTTTTACGCTTGCAGCTAAAGTACAGCTTAATAGCGTCTGTTATTTACTTTTCTCTTCCGCTACTGGCGGCTTTTGCTTGTCATCTGCTTTTTGAGGTTTTGCTATCCATGCGCCATGGCGGGAGTAACCCGCAAACCACCATTTACCCCAGTCGATTAACCGGGTTGCGACCCATAAAGACCAGGCCAGCATCACCACTCGATAAAACCAGATCGGCAGGCTGTACACAGTGACAATAGGCAGTTGCCCAGTTGTTACTTTATCCTGGAAAAACTTAAAGTAGTGCCCGTAACTGCCGTTGCCCACCACCTGCATTTCCGGTGTCGATAACAAACCGACCGGAATCGATACAAGGAGGGAGATAACAGAGATAACCGTCAGTGCAAGGAGAGTCAGCTGCAGAAAATTGAATTTCCAGCGTTCCATTGAAACAGGATCCACATACTGCTTACGAAATGCCATCACAAAAAAGAACAGCGCGGTTATCAGAATTCCATAACTGTTCACCGTTGAAAAGCCGAGACCTAATAAGATCCAGCCAAACGTAGTAATCGGCATCTTCAGCTGCAATTTGCGGGCGATAACCGGCAGCACAATCGCACCGATTAAAATAACAAAGAGTACTCCCCAATATAACATTGCAGCGCCAAGAGAGGGTCCATTAAGGTAGATTAACCAGCGATCCTGGAGAAGGTGATACTCGATATTAATATTAACGGTTTTGCCCGGTAGTTTTATATCTGCGCTGCTGTTGCGCCAGGTTAATTCAGCGCGTTTTTCAAATTGCAGCTCAATCTTCTGCTCACCGGGATGCAGCTGTACAACGGCACGATTGCCGCTGTTAATACTCATCTTGCTGCCATCATGTATTAACGAATTAATTTTTGCCCCTTCAGCCAGGATAATTTCATAAGCAGTACCCTGACTTGCCCGCACGGTAAGCGTCAGCCTGGACTTTTGCACATTTTTACCGGATTGTTGAATTAACGTCGCCATTTCCGTAGTGAATATCTCACCTGCCACCCCATCAGGCCGTTGTATATGGATAGCAAGCGACTCTCCCGGCCATGGTTTCCATAGAGGCTGCAGCTGCCCGCTGGCCAGATTAGATTTGATAGGCTTGATACCGTCAAATTTTACGTTCCAGATGGAGGATGGTATCAATCTCCAGGTTTCTGAATATGAAGGGTTATTATCCGCTGTAAGAGTGATCCTTTCAGTCTGCACAAGCGCCGACTGCCAGCTGATGCTGCGCTGATTTTTCGGGATCTGTACATTGACGCTGCCGTTTTCATTAACCGGATAAGCAGAGAGTATCTGCTCACCTTTTAACAGGGCAATGTTAAATGATCCGGCATCGACAGTCGGTGCTAGTTTCTCAACGCGGGTCAGCATTCGCCACTGTTTACCAAGGGTGATGCTGCGGTGCACAATTGCGTATGATTTCACCGGCAGCGGTGCCAGTGTATTTGTATCCTGGCGGGCAAGAACCTCTTTTGAGGTAAGGCCGATATTATTATTAACCACCACCCCTTTTCGTATACCGTCAATTAACCATGACGGTGCGTCAACCCTGAAGTTATGTATATTCAGCGGCAGGTTAATGGATATTTCGGAATTTTTTACCCGCCCCTGCATAGTGATTGAGTGCGCGCCTTTAGCGAGAAAAACAGTTAAAGCCCCCCGAGAGCTTCTGAGCACCGCCTGCTTATTATCAATAGTAATTTTTTCCGCCAGCCAGGCATCTCCTGCCGAAGGTAACGGCATCGCAATGTCTGCATCAGCGAACAGCTCAAAGGTCAGGCTTAGTTGGTTATCTTTAACCACCAGCAGACCATTATTTAATGACACACAGGACGGCAGGCAATGCGGCGATTTTAACAGTCTGTTTTCATATTCTTTAAGCAGATACTCAGGCGGGTAGCCCTCTTCTTCAGGCAGCTGATCCGCCGCATCTGCGCTCGTTGGTGAGAGCAGTATACCAACACTTAATAACGGCACTATCATAGCGACAACGATTGCGGTTGTCGTCGAACTGAGATGCGCATCCTTTTTATGATCCGGCTCTGTTACTGTATCACTTGGGTTACTGTCATTATCATCGCGTTCACATTCCTTTTTGAGTTTTCCAACCTTAAACAGCGTATGCAGCACAATTGCCCCCGTTAAACCGATAAGCAGCACATTGATTATCCGCCAGATAGCCGTTAACAGCGGAGAGGATAATAGTAAGCTAATCTGCTGATCTGCTGTCACCGTGCCCGATGAATTAATATATAAGGTGTTCCATGACCATGTCGGGATGCCCGGCCCTGTCTGCACCCGATCATTGTCACCCACCTGGTATAAGTTTTGCTGTTCTTTTCTTGTAACCAGGCCATATGACTTACTTTTACTCTCTTTTTTACCTCGAACAGCAACAGCTGCATCCATCTCCTGCATCAGCACCGGTGCTTCCGCTATGGCATTTCTCTGATACTCTATGCTGCCGGCCGTCTGATAGGTTTTAACGCTATGTTTTTCAAGTGTCGGATAGATAGCCAAGCGCAGCGAGCTGATAGCTATGCTGATAAAGGTAATTACCAGAAGCGCTGCCGGCAGTATGGCGACCCTGCTCAGCACTACTTTGTATTTGCCTATTGGTAATCCGATAATGGCGATAAAAGCCAGTAAAACAGCCCACTGTGCATTCGGTGCCTGCTCTTCATGGAAGGTGAAAATTAATGTCACTGCCATTAACAGTGCCCCTTTAAAGCCGAGCAGCTTGTTGGCAACCGCAATCAGAATCATCAACCAGAATATATCCCATAAATTCCACTTCTGAATCCATGTGCCGCTAATGCCGTCGACACCGCTGGCATGAACTGCGCGCCATCCCGGTGGCAGATGTATTCTTGTCCTTAGTTTTGCAGCATCTGTCTGCCAGCCGACAGCATTAATATTATCCACTAACGGGATAGAACTGACTGCTTGTAAATTGATTTGCGGGCTACGAATTTCAACCCCCTCATTACCTGCAAAACTGGTGATTAATACCGGTGTGTGATTAACCGACGCCCGCCCGAGTTTAACCGTTTTCGCGGCGTCTAATCGCCAGCCCTGATGCATTTTACCACTGACTTTATCTTTAGCGATCGCATCTTTTCCGTCAAAGGAGAGCCAGATTTCACGATCAATATTAATACTGTTCTGATGCGCGGCACTATCACCGCGAATAGTAGTCTTTAACTGAAGTTTATCGGACTTTTCAAGCCGATAAGTCGGGTATGATTTCCATTGTGCAGGAATATCAACCAGTGAGGTATCGATGCTTTTCACACCGCTTATTTTTACTTCTCTAATACGGGGATCTGCAATAAAGGACAAATACTCATATTGCGGCCATTCAGGAGAAATCTTGTTGGTTGAAATTGTTGATAGATTGTCTGTAAAACGACTGTCTACTGTTATCTGATATATTCCCGGCTTCACTTGCACCCGCAGCATACCGTCTTCTTCCAAACGGGCGGGCAGAGCCGACTGCAGATAAACCGTCTTGCTGTCTGCAATTGCAACCTGCCCGATTGTTACCTCGCGTGATTTACCGCTGACAAACAGTTTTATTACGCTGGTTAAACGGATCGGTACCCCGTCTTTAACTGCACGGTACACCTGAATTTTCAGTGAATTTTTATCATTAAGCTGCGCAGATTTTTTCTGCAGCGATAAAATAAGCTGGTTATTATTAATGCTGGTCGGCAGTACTTTTGTGTTTCTGAATACTTTTACTAATCCTATCGCATCTGGCAATGCAATAGCCGGCGGGATCTCCTGCCATAAAAACTTGCCGCGAATAATATTGGCACCTTTAATAAGATGTATCCCTGGCGTGCCGTTGCTATCAATTGCTGCGGCGGCCTGTTG
>NZ_CEZLMY010000127.1:0-10142 GCF_983033635.1 Psychromonas sp.
ATTGTGTAACACAAATATTATTAACCGGTGGCTGTTTTCAAAATACGCTATTGATTGAAACAACCTCAGCTCTTTTGCAAAAACAGGGGATAGAGGTTTTGTGGCATAAAAAATTACCGGCTAATGATGCAAGTATTTGTGTGGGGCAGGTAAAGGCTGTCTGTGATTTGCAGAAAAAATAAAAAGCCCCTAGCATTGTGAAGTGGTAATTGCTTCAACAGGGACTATTTCAGCAAATATACTTTAAACAAGCCGACTTATCGCTCAATTTCACGGAACTGTTTTAAATACTCGAAATTTATTGAGTTTTTACTATTTATTGGTATTGTTTGCCGAAATTTTAATTATTTGATAAAGGAATGCGAAATGAGATCCATTATAGTTTTTTTTGTTGTTAATATGTTGGCTTTTTCATCGATGAGTTATGCTCGAGATGATATTAATGATTATTCGATACAAGATGCATTAAGCTCTGTGCATGCTAAAGATAAATTGGGAAATGATGTAACGTTTCATTTTGGCAAGCAAAAACATGGAAAAGTGTTCAAAAAAAAGGGTCTGTTTAAAACTAATAAAAAGACTAATGCTTTTAATAAAACAGATTCAGAAGCTTGCGAATGGGTATTTTTATCCGCAATGATTGCATTAAAAGAGCAAGCTGAGAAAAAAGGTGCAAATGCCGTTATTAATATAAAATCTAATTACAAAAACAATTTAACGTCTAGCAATAAAACGTTTCAGTGTGGTTCAGGCACCTTTATAGCGGGTGTCGCTCTTGTGGGTGATATTGTAACTATTAAATAACTGCTTGTACTCAGTCAATTTTAATAAGCTAATTATAACCGCTTAACTCTTGAAGTTTATTCTAGTGTTAAGCGTTATTTAGCGCTTAATCCAATTTTATAATATTCCCTGCCGACTAGCCTTGCTTTAAAAATCATAAAACCTATTGTGTGCACTTGTTTTCGTTCATGTTTTTCATATTAATTACACGAATAACCTACACTTTTAGCTGTATTTCCTCTTCAATAACCATTACTTCTCTGTTCAGCCTATAATGGAAATAAACAGTGCCGTTTAGCGTGTACTTATTTAACTTATTGTGATCAATAGGAGCATTTAGGTGGTTAATCAGTTATTGGACGAATATGCACATTTAAATAAAATGCCCTGTGAAACAGAGGTCTATTTACAAATAATTACGCCGACACAGCCTATCCGTATAAAAACCCGTTTGATTGGTGTTGATCCATATATGTCGGTTATTTTAGCTATGAGCAGTGATTCTGAGTGGTTATCAGCTAAAGAGTATATTCGAGAAGGGCAAAAAGTGATTGTGCGTCTAGTGAATAGTGACCAACCTGACGCCAATATTATAGCTTTCCAAAGTCAGGTACAAAAACTGATGAGTATTGCGGGGCGTTGGTTAGTTCTGGATTACCCTAAAAGTATACAGCAGGTTGCATTACGTTTACATTCTCGCCTGCCAACACATCTCGATGCATCGCTACTCGACCAACAAACACAAAAGCCCTGTTCCCAAGGGGTATTAACCGATATTTCGATTAATGGTGGCGCATTCACTGGTGCTCCAATAAAAGGGGCGCCCCTTGATAAAAATTATCTTTTAAAAGTTACTCTTGATAGTGAACAGGAAGCTCAAATGATTCCTGTTGCAGTGAAAAACAGTAAAAAAATAAGTAAGAATAAGCAATTAGTCCAGTATGGTTTGCATCTTAAAGGCAATGCGGAAAAATCAAAATTATTTGTTGAGCATCTGGTTTTACACTACTTGTTTAATTAGCTTTGCACTTTCAAAGTGAAGTAATGGTCACTTAAAAACTAGTTTTTGGTTATTTACGACGATAAATGCTGAAAACATAAATAATATCTTGTTATTATCAATAAAAGCACAAGTGGTTGAATTAACTTGTTTAGTGATTGACCTTAAATTACTTTCAGCACTTTTCCATATCTTTATAAAATGATTTTCTACATTAAGAATTAAAAAATCAGTGATAACAGATAATAAAAAAAGAGGGGATATGAAAACATTAATTATTTTTGTAATGCTGCTGTTCACCCCGCTTAGTTATGCTGATAACGATAAGGTAGACTTTATTAGTTTCTCTTTTGAAAATGATTCTTTTTTTAGAGATGATGGTCTCTATAGCAACGGCCTGATTTTTTCTTGGGGATATAATGATGTGAGTGCATTAGATAATGAAACTTTACCATTATGGATAGCCTATATTGCTGATAAAAGTTATTTAACTTCACAATCAGATAAAACCTATAGCGTTGCCTATACTGTTGGGCAACTAATACAAACGGCGATTGATATCTCTGTTAAAGAACTTGTTGAAGAGGATGCGCCCTACGTTGGATTACTTGCCTGGGATGCGCAGTTAAGCGCTTATGACAATGTTATCAACGATCAACTAAGCTTAACTTTAGGAGTTGTTGGTCCGGCCTCCGGCGCTGAATATGTGCAACATATGGTACATAAAATAATCGGGGCGAGTGAACCGCAAGGTTGGGATAATCAAATTAACAATGAATTTGTCTTTCGTGTGCAAGCGCAACGTTTGTGGCGTGTTTATGATAAACCTTTAGGTATTGCTGAGTTTGATGTGATTACCGGTTTAAATGGTGGAATAGGTAATTTACGTTCAGATGTTGGGGCTGGAGTGGGAGTGCGTTGGGGGGAAGATTTGTCAAATAATTTTTCATCGGCTTCTGCATTTCCCATTAGGAAATTCAACCGTTTTAATAATAGCGCCAATGGCTGGTATCTTTTTGCTAATGCATCCGCCTTTTATGTTGCCAATGATATTTTTATGGATGGTAATACTTTTCAAGATAGTCATAGTGTAGATCTGATCCATCAACAGTTTGCTATATCGGCAGGTATTATGGTTAATTTCAATAGCTGGAACTTTGTATATACACTATTGCAGCAGACAGATCAGTATCATGGGCAAAATGAGAGTTCCCGTTACGGCTCGATTATTATTACTTATAATTTTAGTTAACCACAGCTCGGGATAATGAAAGCGCAATACTCTTTAGTAACCTTTACTTAATGCTGAGGGTTTTCGTGGGTCGGATGCGCCATATAACCCTTTGTCGTTTTTCATAATAGTTTGTGTGCTCCCCATAACCGATTGTACTTTGACTTTATGGCCCTTTTCTTTAAGTAGTTTAATGGTGTCTTTATTTAAGCCTTTTTCTACGCGAATATAATCGGGTAACCACTGGTGATGAATACGCACGGCTGCGCTTGCTTCTGCTATATTCATTTTATAATCTAGCACGTTTAAAATTATTTGCAGTGTTGTGCTGATAATACGAGAGCCACCGGGGGTGCCTGTAATTAAATAGGGACGATTATTTTTAAGTATCATTGTCGGGCTCATCGAACTTAGCGGACGTTTATTAGCCTCAATGGAATTTGCCTCCCCACCAATTAAACCGTAACCGTTTGGCTCACCGGGTTTAGCTGAAAAATCATCCATTTCGTTATTAAGTAAAATACCCGTGCCTTGCGCAACTAATCCCGAGCCATAACTGAAATTGAGTGTGTAGGTATTAGATACGGCATTACCCCATTTATCCATAATACTGAAATGGGTGGTTTCATTGCTTTCATAAGGTTGCAGCTTGCCGGGGCTTATATTCTTACTTAATGATGCTTTATTTGGATCGATACCTTTAATCAGATATTGTGCATATTTTTTATCTGTTAAGGCCATGACTGGTACGTTTACAAAGTCACTATCTCCAAGGTAAAGGCTGCGATCAGCGTAAGCACGGCGCATGCTTTCAACCATTAGGTGAATACTTTCAGCACTGTTATGTCCCATTTTCGCTAACGGGTATTTTTCTAACATATTTAACATCTGTACTATATGCACACCTCCAGAAGAGGGCGGAGGCATAGAGATTACCTGATAACCTCGGTAGTTGCCCTGAATGGGCAAACGTTCAATGGCCTGATAATTTTTTAGATCTTTTTGTGAAACAAAACCGCCAGCCTGTTTGACTGATTTTTCAATTTGTGAGGCGGTAAGACCTTGATAAAAGCCGTCACTCCCTTGTTCTGCAATGCGTTTTAAGCTGCGTGATAAATCCTTTTGTATAAACAGTTCTCCCGCTTGGTAACTGCTTCCATCTTCTTTATAGAAGATTTTTTTGCTACTTGGCCATTGGCTTAAACGTGGTTTTGCTCTATTTAATGAATTTGCTAAGTCTGGGCTGACAATAAAACCTGATGCGGCCAGTTTAATGGCCGGTGCTAATAAAACCTTGCGACTTAATGAGCCGTATTTTTTACGGGCAAGTTCCAGCCCCATCACTGTACCCGGTGTACCGACCGCTAGGCCATGACTACGAGATAGCTGTTTTTGCACATGGCCATTTTTGTCTAAATACATATCGCGAGTGGCTTTTGCCGGGGCTTTTTCTCGATAATCAATGGCAATGGCACGCTGCTCTTTTGCTAAATAAACTAGCATAAAACCACCACCGCCAAGATTTCCGGCTCTTGGTAGCGTTACTGCAAGTGCGTAACCAACCGCAACCGCAGCATCAACTGCATTACCACCTTGTTTGAGAATATCCACCCCAATTTGTGTTGCTAAAGCCTCTTGTGTTGATACCATGCCATGTTCTGCCCAAACCGGATGATGGATGGACATTTGGCTGTAAATTGCTTGTTGCTTAGGCTCTGGCGGAGGTGTTGCGTAACTGATAGAGGCGAGTAAAAAGCTAGCAAAAAAAATAAAAAAAACACTCTTAATTAATGGCATGATTTTTCCTCATTATTTATTGCTAACTGTGACAGGGCTAGTTGGAAATAGCCTCATATAACTTATGCTCTTTAATATAGTCGTTAACGGCTTCGGGTACTAAATAATCAATACTGATTTTTTTGTTTAATAACTGGCGAATTTCAGTTGATGAAATGTCAAGTTGACTGGTGGTTTGAAAATAGATTTTACCTGACTGTAAGTTATGCAGCTCCTGTTTGTTGGTTGTTTTACAACGATCAACAACCTCCTGTACTGCGCTATTGAACTGGCAATGCCATCTTGGGCGCTGGCTAATAATTAAATGACAATAATTGAGTATCTCCTGCCATTGAAACCAAGTATCAAAACTGATTAAAGAGTCCATCCCCATAATAAAACAGATTGGTGTGCTAGGGTAAAGCGCTTTTAATTCTTTTAAGGTGTCGATAGTGTAGCTGGGCTTAGCACGATTTAATTCCCGTGTATCCATCTCTATTCTAGCTTGATGCTGTATTGCTAATTTCACCATTTCGCTGCGTTGTTTGGCGGTGGCGTGGCTGGCTGATTTGTGAGGCGCAATATGGTTAGGCATTAGAAAAAGTTGTTGCAGTGATAATGCCTCGCTTATTTCCAGAGCTGGGCGTAGATGTCCAAAATGAATAGGATCAAAGGTACCTCCTAAAAATCCAATTGCTTGTTGTTGGCTATTATTGTGCATCTATTGTTTTTCTCTTTTAAAGTCAGAAAAAAGAGGCTGTGATAGCCTCAAGTTTTAACCAATTATTGTCACTATTTTCAACTTTTATAGCAATTTCCATTGCCGCACACTCAATAGTCAGTTTTTCAAATTGACTGGTGCTTAAACGTGATAAAACATCGCTAATTAGTTTTTGTTTGGCTGGCCACAGTTTTGGTTTTTGCTGGTTAAGCAGTTGTGCTAGCGGGGTATGCTGACTTTGATAACTTAATTTAAGCAGTTTTTGTATTTCATTGCTTAGTGTTGCACTGAGCAATAGTAGTTCAGTGCCTTCAGCTTTTAGCTGCTTTAAAATCCGTGTTGCACGCGTCAGTTCACCAGCTAATAAACTATCAGTCCATTGAAATAGACTGAAATGATTATGAGTAGTAATACTTTGCTCTACTTGCTGCAGGGTTAAATGCTGCTTTGGGTATAATAGAGCAAGTTTTTCAAACTCTTGTTTGGCCGCCAATAAATTGCCTTCAAAGTGAATGCATAGGTAATCAACGACCTCTTTATTAGCTCGTAAATGTAATGTTTTAAGTCGTTGAAAAACCCACTGTGGAAAACGATGTGCAGGAGGCTGGTTGGTGCTGACAAAGATCCCTTGCTGCTCTAGCGTTTTAAACCACACACTATTCATCTGCTGGTTGTTGAGTTTTGGACCCTGCAGTACTAATAAGATATCTGCATGTAACAGCTGCGTAATTTCGCGTATAAAAGCGGTATTATCTTTGCTGGTTTTAGTGAAGGTTAGTTCGATTATCTTTTTTTCTGAAAAGAGAGAGAGGCTGTTAAATTCACTAAAAATCAGATCTTTTTCAAAATTACCATCAAGACTAAAACTAAATTTCTCTAAGTAGCCTTGTGATTTGGCTATCTGCTGAACTTGATCAAGCGCTTCTAAGCAAAGTAGCGCTTCATCCCCAAAAATAAGACAGCAACTTGGCAACTGTTGTTTGAGATGCTGCAACAATTGCTCCGGATAAATACGCATTGTTAATTACTCATTGCTTTCATTATTTTTAATCAGATCACTTCTTTCATTTTTCAAGCTGAGCATAGTTGTAATAATATGATCGGCTGCAATGACGCGAAGCTCTTGGGTTAATAACTCCTCTTCACGTGATTTAGCTAATGCTTGAGCAGGGTTATCAAGGAAATCACGATACAGGTTAACGGTAAATGATTGGGTTTGATAACCAGGACTTTGGATGGAATAACTGAGATTATAACCTAACTCTTGCTCCGCATTTTGTGCGTTAACATAAAGGGAGATGGTGCGGGATGAACGGCGTTCAGCCCCTATTTTAAGTGTGGCAATATCTGCCGCGGGTAATGACATAATTTCAATACCTGCACCACGTAAACGAATTTTAACAAAACGTGTTAATTCACCGTTGGGATCGCTACTTTGCAGGAAGATTTTTGGATATTTATCGGCAAGGCCGTCATTGTGTTTCAGGTGAAAACCGCAACCACTTATTAATAAAACAGACAATAAAATAAAGCTGAGTTTAAGGTAAAAAGCTTTGATAAAGTGGATGTGCATAGGCAGCCTTTTAAGTTGTTTGATTTGATCTGAATGCGAGAGCAGGGTGGTTTCTACTCTCGGTTATTGTTGATTAACGACTATTTAGTTAGCCACAATATTCAGTAATTTACCTGGAACAAAAATAATTTTGCGAACAGTTTTACCATCGGTAAATTTGTTCACATTTTCATCCGCTAGTGCAAGTGTTTCAACCGCGTCTTTACCTGCATCGGCAGGCACTGTTAGTTTACTGCGTAACTTACCGTTAACCTGTACGATAATTAGTTTTGAGTCTTCAACTAACGCACTTTGATCAACACTCGGCCAAGGTGCATTTAAGATATCCTCAGACTGTCCTAATGCTTCAAATAACTCTGCTGAGATATGCGGCGTAATAGGAGACAACAGTTTAACCACAGCAAGCAGGGCTTCTTGTAAAATAGCACGATCCTGTTCAGCTTTAGTCGGCGCTTTAGTTAATTTATTCATTAACTCCATGACCGATGCAATTGCTGTATTAAATGTCTGACGGCGGCCGATATCATCGGTCACTTTAGCAATGGTTTTATGTAGTTCACGGCGTAGCGTTTTTTGAGCGTCAGTATGTGCTTTAACATCTAAGTCAGCGACTTCGCCTAGTGCAACGTGTTCAAATGAAACTTTCCATAAACGTTTTAAGAAACGTAAAGAGCCTTCAAGTGCCGAATCAGACCACTCAAGGGTTTGCTCTGCTGGAGCGGCAAACATCATAAATAAACGCACGCTGTCTGCGCCGTATTTATCAATCATCTCTTGCGGATCAATACCGTTATTTTTTGATTTAGACATTTTACACATGCCGTCAAAAACAAGCACTTGGCCGTTTTCCATTTTAGCGCTGATTACTTTACCTTTTTCATCGGTTTCAGTGATTGCATCGCTTGGAGAAACCCACACTTTACCGCCTTTCTCATCTTCATAGTAATAAGCGTCAGCTAAAACCATACCCTGTGTTAAGAGTTTTTTGTACGGCTCATCACAGTTTACTAATCCAAAGTCACGTAATAACTTGTGGAAGAAACGTGAGTATAAAAGGTGCAGGATTGCGTGCTCAATACCACCAATGTATTGATCAACCGGCAGCCAGTAGTTGGCTTTAGCCGGATCTAACATCTGTTCATCACTTTGTGGTGAACAGTAACGTGCGTAATACCAGCTTGATTCCATAAACGTATCGAAGGTATCTGTTTCATGTGTTGCCGGCTGACCGTTATAAGTGGTTTTTGCCCACTCTAAATCTGCTTTGATTGGTGAAGTAATACCATTCATTTTCACATCTTCAGGTAATACAACCGGCAGTTTATCTTCAGGTACTGGTACAACCGTGCCGTCTTCTAATGTTAATGTTGGAATTGGCGCGCCCCAGTAACGTTGACGAGAAACACCCCAGTCACGTAAACGGAAGTTAACCTGGCGTTTACCTTTGCTTTCGCTTACTAATTTTGCTTCAATCGCATCAAATGCTGCAGTGAAATCTAAACCGTCAAAATCACCAGAGTTAAAACAGATACCTTTTTCAGTATATGCCTCAGTTGACACATCAACTTCACTGTCTGCAGGTTTGATAACAGCTTTAATTTCTAAACCGTATTCATTAGCAAATTCGTAATCACGTTGATCGTGAGCAGGTACTGACATAACTGCACCAGAGCCGTAACCCATCAGTACAAAGTTAGCTGTCCAGATCGGCACTTCTTCACCTGTAATAGGGTGAATCGCTTTAAGGCCGGTATCAACACCTTCTTTATCCATTGTCGCAATTTCAGCTTCTGCTAATTTTACGTTTTTACATTTTTTGCAGAAGGCCGCTAATGCCGGGTTGTTTTCAGCTGCTGCAAGTGCTAAAGGATGCTGTGCGGCAACTGCCACATAGGTAACCCCCATTACGGTATCTGGGCGAGTTGTGTAAACAGAGAACGATTGATCGCTGCCGCTTACTTTAAAGTCCATTTCGACACCTTCAGAACGGCCGATCCAGTTACGCTGCATAGTGCGAACCTGCTCTGGCCATTCATCAAGCTGATCTAAATCATCTAATAATTCTTGTGCGTAAGCGGTGATTTTAATAAACCACTGTGGAATCTCTTTCTGCTCAACAACTGCACCAGAGCGCCAGCCGCGGCCGTCAATAACCTGCTCGTTTGCAAGTACCGTCTGATCCACCGGATCCCAGTTAACCGTTGCCATTTTTTTGTATACTAAATCTTTTTCAAGCAGCTTAGTGAAGAACCATTGTTCCCAGCGGTAATATTCTGGCTGGCAGGTTGCCAGTTCGCGGCTCCAGTCGTAACCAAAACCTAACTGTTTAAGCTGGGTTTTCATGTAGGCGATATTTTCGTAAGTCCAGCCTGCCGGTGCAGTATTGTTTTTAATCGCGGCATTTTCAGCAGGAAGACCAAATGCATCCCAGCCCATAGGCTGCATTACATTTTTACCCTGCATACGCTGGTATCGAGAAACTACATCACCGATGGTGTAATTACGCACATGGCCCATGTGCAGTTTACCACTTGGGTATGGAAACATTGACAGGCAGTAATATTTCTCTTTAGACGGGTCTTCCGTGGCTTTAAATGATTGGTTCTCATCCCAATTGGTCTGGAACTTGTTTTCAATCTCTTTAGGGTTATATAACTCTTGCATATTCAGTCTGCCTAGCAATAATAAATGAAATAATAAATAAGGCGCTAGGATACAGGAGCAACGACTTGGCAACAATAAATATGAGAAATAAGACGGTTTTTTCCTGACAATTGTATTATTAAAACGCAAACTCATATTACTTAGCGCCTGTCAGTAGATAAAACGCTCTATTTAGTGAGCAACTTATTTGCTTAATCGCTTGTTGTTTGACAACTAAAAGCTAAAAAAACAATGTTTTATGGTGATTATTTGCTCAGGTTGTTGTTTTTCTAGGCGTACGGTTTTTTTTTGTTATTTTAAGCTTTACAAGTGAAACCTATAGTCTGTATTATTCGCTTTGTTCCGGAGGGGTGGCAGAGCGGCTGAATGCACTGGTCTTGAAAACCAGCGAGGG
>NZ_CEZLMY010000128.1:0-10137 GCF_983033635.1 Psychromonas sp.
GAGGCCTGTTTTATCGTATTTAACTGTATGATAATTCGGGGCTTTACGGCGATTAAGTTGTAACCTTGCAGTCACTTATATAACCTTTAATCAAGCCGTAAACACATAAAATAACTACAGCACAACATGATGATCAATAGAGATGAAATACCCGGAAATTGAATATTGCGTGTGCCGGGAGATTGAGCTTTAATAGGAGTTTAAAGTTGAATCAAACCCATAGGACAGATCATGTCAGAAAACCTTGTTATTGCCTACCACCTGTCTCACTCTGAAATTCCAGTCGCAGACTCGCTGGGACTATTCAAAGCTTTAAAGGCGGAGTTTGTTTTTAACCACTGGCAGCCGGGCCAAGTTTATCTGCATCAGGTTAGCTATCCGCAGGGAGCGATCAGCGATTATTGCGAAGATGGTCATCACGACGGTGTTTCAAGTTTCAGCTGGGATGAGTTTGTAATGGTTGATAATTTAATTAGTCGACAGGTTTGGCAGCTTGATAATAGAGAATCATTGCTTTCTCTGCTGAAGTCTGAGTTTATGACAGATTTGGGCTCATCTATTTTCTCCAGTCGAGATGCTCTGCATCGCACTATATTAAAACTTGCAGGAGTCGAGCTGGCTGTTGACTATATTCGCCATGCTCAGTTAAGTGCGGAAGAGCTGCACAACTGCCTGACAGTAGAACATACTCAACTGGTGAAGGAACTGCTAAAGTCTGGTTTATTCAGTGAAGAGGATTTTTGCAGAGGCACTCTTGCAGACATCGACTGGAAAAAACTGACTAATGAGAAAGATAGTTTTATGGGGGATACCTTAGAGACCCAGCTTGGATTGAGTGATGAGTTCGAGGCACTATTGCGGGATCTTTACGTCGACTCTCCTGCGCCTAAAACAGAGAAGTTAAGAGCCATTATGGTTGCCTTATCTCTAATAAATGGGCTTCCCTGGCTGCATTATATTACACCTGCTGAAAGAGTTATTTTACCCTGCGGGCTAGTGCTTATGTTATTACGTCTAAAACAATCGACCAGTATCGAAGCTATCTTCGATCATCCAGATATTGAGCTTGAGTATACTGCAGCTGAAAATAGTTGTGACTCTTTGATCGATCGTCTGGCTGTCTACCAGCATTTTGATCTGCTGAAATCACTGCACAATAAATTAGGCGGATTCGATAAACAGCAGTCTATCCGGTGCGCCTCTAGCCTCTCGGCTGCGGGGGCAAGTAAATTTCAAGTGGCGACTTTTAACATCGTAGAAGAGCAGGAAATCCTGAACTGGCAGCTGCAGAGCTCGGATAGTTCACTTGAGCACGCAGCCAGCTGCGGCTATTTATTTTTGTGTGAACAGCTGTTGGCGAATGAAACCATCAGCAAAGCGGATCTGGATTCGGCCTTATTATCGGCAGCGGAGCAAGGTTATTGCGAAATTGTAAAGCTTCTACATAAGCACGGCGGCTCTCTGGAAGCTGGTGGACGCTGGCCTATTAGATACGCCAATAAATTTGCTTATCCACAACTAAAAAACTATCTGCTTGCGCAGGGTCAGGAGGATCTTCGTTTTTAGCCAGGGCCTGGTTGAGGCTATATTATTTTGATAGAGCCTTGATCTAGTTCAACAGCTATGAAAAAGATAGTGAAAAAGATAGGACATATATATGTTGTAGCCTTGTAAATCATTTAGTTATGTTAACTCGTTCCCACGCTCTGCGTGGGAACGCATAGTTCAATTTATTGAATTGAAAAACAGAAATCATAGCATCGCTAACAGATCTGTTTTAAAGCTAGTTACCGCTTGTTCTTCGATCCGGCCAATTTCCTTGTGACTGTCATTAAATATAATGGTCGGAAGGCATTTAATGGCTAACTGTCCTTGGGCCTTTTGTGCTTTATAGCGCGCTTTATCTTCATAACTTATTATCTGGATAGCAGGAGCTTGTTCTTTTAGTGCAGCCGCCAGAGCCAATAAATCTGTGACTTCTCTTTCACAGTCCGGACACCAGCTCGCATTGTGTACCGTGACCCTAATATTACTGAGATCGTTAGCTATATCTGAATAGAGAGCGACTTTTGAGTCAATAATATTTTGCCACAGCGGCACTAATTTAAGTAATTTTTTCACGGTTAAATCCTGTTCTTCTGTTCTTAACAATCTCTGTTAAAGATCTTTTTTAATTTGCTCATCAAGATACATATCTTTGTTTTGAAAGTACAGGAGCTAAGAGCTTATGCCCAGCTTATATTAATCCATGGATAAATTTGGGAAAGTCAAAGCATCCATCTGTTCTTCTCTTTAAACTCAGCGTGTCCCGATGGTAAAATGTTAAGACTAATTCTGGGTTTCGTCTATAGCCTTCTGGCGTTGCGACATCTTCTACAGGGTAATTCTCCCATAGGCCATCGGCACCTTTAATACCTGATTCGGCGGAAATTCCTGCGCCGGTTAAAACCACAGTTAGTTATACTCTTAGTTAACTTGGCATTTACTATGCTCTGTGTTTTTTTTAATCAGGATATTTTCTATGACACTTGTAAACGGGGTGCTAACCATCTGCTCACCTAGTTTTTGCTGCAATGCATCACCATTTAATAATACGTTGTCACGCCATAAATAGTTCATTTTAACGACCTCTTTTAGCATAGGATTAAAATAAGCCAACATTTTGTATAACCACCATGGAAAGCGGCCTAACTGCAGCGTTAGTTTATTAGCGGATAATTTAACGCAACAACTTATCTGACAATTTATCGAAGATAATGATAGCAATACGCATAAATACCTAAGCAAACTTGCAACTCAAAATGGGGGATTTGTTAAAGGTTAAAAGTAAAAGGTTTGATGTACAATACTGCACTACTTCGCCTTATTTTATTGATCAGCCTTGTATTTCTAATTATTGATGCAGATAATGCATATAATGAAAGATATGCACAACTTAATTGGTAATGAAGATGAGCAAAATAAAACTGGCAATGGATAGACTTGCCCCCGGTCTATATATTCAACTTCCTTGCTCATGGAGAAATCACCCATTTCTTTTCGGCAGCTTTAAAATTAAAGACCAGCATCAGATCAAGGTATTGCGCTCATTAGGCTTGAAGTATGTCATCTATTATCCGGAAAAAAGTGATATTACTCCGCCTACTCCTAAGATCGAAACAACTGAAGAAAAAATAGATAAAAGTGAAGCCGATGCTTATCTCGAGGCATTATGGAAAGAGAAAGAGCAACGTGTGGAAGAGAATAAATCATACCTACGTAATTTACGAAAGTGTCAAAATGATTTTGATCAATCCCTAGCGGCTGTTCGTTCTATTAATTTAAAGCTAGGAAATCAAGCTGCACAAGCATTAGCAGACGCCCAACAACTGATAGGTAGTATCAGCAGTAAATTAATGAGCGGCAACAATAGCGTGTTGCATTTAATGGAGAATGGGAAAAAGGGAACAAAGGGCGGGCAGTACCACAGTCATGCTTTTCATGTCTCAATTTTAGCAATGATTTTAGGTAATGCACTGAAACTTTCAAAGCAAGAGCTCATTTACCTTGGTTTAGGCGCTCTATTTCATGATATTGGCAAAACTAAAGTTCCCGACAACATTCTCAATAACAAGCCAGAAATAACGGTCGCTGAAAATAATTTTTATAAAATGCACGTACAATATGGACTGGAGAATACAAAAAATATTGTTGATTTCCCTCTGCCAGTACGTGTAATTATTAGCCAACATCATGAATACCTTGATGGCAGTGGTTACCCAAAAAAGTTAAGTGGTAAAAAAATTAATTTATTAGCGCAAATTGTCAGCATCGCCAACGAATTTGACAATATGTGCAATCCAACTGATAAGCACCCAACGCGCAGCCCCTATCATGCCCTATCTTACCTCTATAAAAACAAAAGTAAGCAACTCAATAAAGATGTCTTAGGCATCTTAATTAAAAAATTAGGTATTTATCCGCCTGGCTGTATTGTGCAGCTTTCCAACAAAAAAATAGCCTTGGTAATAAGCGTAACTGAAAACAACATAATGCAACCAAGTGTGCTTATTTATGATCCCTCCATCCCCAAGAAAGAAGCGCCCATTATAGAGTTAATCGAAAATGAGTTGAAAATAGAAAGCGTTATTTCAGCAGCAAAACTGCCCGAAGAGATTAAAGACTACTTAAACCCATGCGACTGTGTGAACTATTATTTTGATGATGCATAACATCTTGAGGGGCAGATCTTGGCTTTTGCTTTAAAATCTGAATTCCCACGCGGAGCATGGGAACTAGTGGTGCGGCAGTTGCTAGTCTTGACTCGTTCCCACGCTCTGCGTGGTAACGCATAGTTTTATGTTTGATGCTGAAGTTGTCAGTTTGAATTCCCACGCAGACCGTGGAGCTGACTCGTTCCCACGCTCTGCGTGGGAATGCATAGTTTTGTGTTTTATGCTGTTGTTACCAGTCTGAATTCCCACGCTCTGCGTGGTAACGCATAGTTTTATGTTTGATGCGGCAGTTGTCAGTCTGAATTCCCACGCGGAGCATGGGAACTAGTCGGGCGATACCTTAACAAAGGAGTGCACATGGGAAGAAGCCGTTACAAAATCACGCAAGTTGATGCGCCGCATTTTATTACGTTAACGGTATTGCACTGGATACCTGTTTTTACACGTCCGGAAACGGTTGAAATGATATTTGATTCACTGCGTTTTTTAATGCTGGAAGGTTTGAAAGTTCATGCTTATGTGATTCTGGAAAATCACCTGCATCTGATTGTACAGAGTAAGCAGTTAGATAAAGATATAGCGCGCTTAAAGTCATATACAGCTAAGCAGTTGATTGCTTATCTTGCGCAGCATAATGTAAAAACGATTTTAGAGCAGTTAGCTTTTTATAAAAAAGAACATAAAAGTGATCGTGAATATCAGTTTTGGCAGGAAGGTGTACATCCTGAGTTGATCCAAAATGAGGCAATGATGTTACAGAAGATTGAATATATTCATCAAAATCCAGTTAAGCGCGGTTATGTCGAGTCAGCTGAGCACTGGCGGTACTCTAGTGCTAAAAATCACCTGGGAGAACCGGGGCTTATTGAGGTGTGCAAAAGCTGGTAGGTATATGATCTTAATTCCCACGCGGAGCATGGGAACTAGTGGTGCTGGCTTGGGATCTAGTGGTGCGGCAGTTGCCAGTCTGAATTCCCACGTAGAGAGCCTCGTTCCCACGCTCTGCGTGGTAACGCATAGTTTTATGTTTGATGCGGCAGTTGTCAGTCTGAATTCCCACGCGGAGCATGGGAACTAGTGGTGCTGGCATGGGTGCCAGTGGTGCGGCGGCTGTCAGTCTGCATTTCCGCGTAGAGAGCCTCGTTCCCACGCTCTGCGTGGGAATGCATCGCTCCCTATGGCATTTTCTCGCTTGTGTTTATTACTTCCCTGCCGCAAGAATAGCTTGTTTATAGTGGAATGAGATGCGGATAAGGTGCCAGGAAACCCTTTTCAGCCAGCGTATCCCCTCCAAGTAATCGGTACCGACAATAACGTCCAGCTCACCTCTGGCAATCTGCTCGACAATCATTTTCCGGTAAGGTCGAATCTGTTTATAAAGCCGTTTTCTTGTATTATTGGAATGCTCTAGCATTGCCTGCAAGTCGTTAGCATCCATCGCTGCCATCATTGCTTTTATACCCAGAATCATAATGTCTTTTTCATTAACGAACTGTTTTGTATCCCTAAGGGTTATCGCTCTGTCCTCTTCCTCCTCGCAGCGTTCATGAAGTCTCTGCATATGATCGAGCGTGTGAAACATCGCCAATAGCCGTTCCCATTGTGCGCCGGATTGGCTTTTTAGCGATATTTCATCAATATAGGAGTGTGTTTTATTAAGCGCCTGCTGCAGCTGTAAAATATCCGTTCTTGGGCTGTTTTTATCGCCAAGGATCGCATTGATATGCGTTAACAGGGCGATTGTCTCTGTACGCACGCTGTTTTGTACAGCGGTGAGCGCCATGCTCGGCTCTGCCAGCAAGAGCTTGTCCAGCGAGTCGGTAAACAGTTTGTTTTGCTCCGGAATCAGCCGGAACATCAGGGAGGCGAAGCTGTTGGTAAACGGCAAGATAATGATCAGCGCTAATAAATTAAAAGAGCTGTGAAAGGCGACCAGTGAAATTTCCGCATTATTATAAAGCGCTGATGGAAAAAGAGTCGTGACCAGCATAGTAAACGGCGTTATTAACAGCAGGGCGAAAACGGCGGTAATAATATTGTAAATAACATGGGAAAAACCGGTTCTGCGCGCTTCCAGCGATTGACCTATGGTGGCGATTGCCGCTGTAACTGTGGTGCCTACATCCATACCTATAACTAAAGCGGCGGCCTGCTGAAAGTTTATCGCCCCGGAGAAAAGAGCAGTTAGCGCCATCGCGACACCGGCACTTGAAGATTGGGTTATCAGGGTAAAAACAATGCCAAAGGCGACCAGTTTCAGTCTGCCGCTAAAAGTGTCCGGCGGCAGTTGCTCGGGCGTAATTAAATCGCCGAAACCGCTCATACCTTGCTGCATCATGGCGATGCCGACAAAAATAAGCGAAAATCCGGCCAGCGCGTATCCGCAAGTCGCCAATCTGTTTTTTGCCAATAAACGCAGCAGTGCCCCAAGCAGTAAAAGCAGTGTCATAACCGCTTCAAGGTGCAGTTTAAATCCGAGAAGTACCACTATCCAGCCGGTCAGCGTGGTGCCGAGATTGGCACCAAAGATGATGCCCAGCGATTCAGAAAAACCGATCAGTCCGGCGCCGACAAAACCAACGGCGGCAACGGTTGTCGCACTGGAAGAGCGTAAAATGGCAGTGGCGACGGCACCGGTAATGGCCCCGCTAAGCGGCGAATGGGTAAAACGTACAATGGCTGAGCGCATTGCATCTCCGGCTAAAGTGCGCAGCGCCTCCATCATAATAATCAGGCCAAGCAGAAAAAGCCCCAGCCCCCCTAAGGCTTGAAGAATGGAATCAAAGTTTTCAAACAAAATGTTTACACTCATGATTCAAATCTCTACTAAATTAAGCTGGACTCTGGATAAGGGCATTAGCCCTTAATATTGTTATTTTTGCTCTGTTTCAATCAAAGCGCCTCTGGTATTGCGCGGTTAAAAGCGCACCTGCAAATATAAAAACAGAGCATCTTATTATGCATATATGCTATTACTCGTACAAAGTGCCCTTAATCAGGTGATATTTATATTAAAGCAGCGCATGCACGCAATTGTGTTATTGCATTCTTTACCTATCGTCTCAAATTATAGATAAGAATCATCTGTTTAGGGAGAAAATGATAATTGAGTTCCAAAGAGGCATCAGAGGCTTGTTTTACTTTTACTTTTCCTTTTAGTGTTTTTTGCCTGCATTGTATCTGTTAATGCTGCTTGGAGAATCAGATAGGTTATCCTTTACGGTTTGTGTTTGCTGGTGGTTTATCATCTCCTTCTCATGGTAAGGGAGGCTGAAGCCTCTCCTTGGAAAACAGCGCCAATCTTAAGCGATTGGCTGTGTTAAGCCTTAAAGCTTGAACTTCGACCAGTTGCTTAGTGTGCTGATTGTATCGATCGGTGAAGGGGCGATATAGGCTAATGTAATAATGGCAATCAAGGTTATCAGGGTTAAGCTTTTGTTTTTAAAGTCGGCTAGTTTCAGTGCAGTGCCAAATGAACGTTTAATTCTGATATTGTGTAAATCTACGCTGAATATCTCATCTAACAATAGATGGATAAGCCCGCCAAGAAATATAAATCCCCCTGAAAGCCAGGCAATTATGGCGGATTGCTCTGTATGTTGGTAACTTAGTCGCCAGATTATCTGGGTTGTTAGCAGAGCGGCCAGCAGTAAGAAAAACAGTGAATGACAGCTGCCGCGATGCACGGTGATTTTTTCAAATATGGGTCTTATCAGGTAGCGCATAATGCCATAGACAAGCAGAGGAATCGCAATCAGTTCAATAAAGCTGATTTGTGCAAACTGCTCAGTGGTAATGTAGCGGATTACGAACAGTACGGCACTTAAGGCGAACAGATTAAAGATAGTATCAAGTGCTGTTGAGTTATCGGAATCGATATCCGGTAATAATCCTCCGACTGCCCCTAAAAACCACAGCCAAAGAGCGCTATTGAGATCGATATGGCTTGCTGATAAAAGCACTGCTGCACTAAGGCCGGTTGTAATTGCGGCTACATTGAGGTGAGTATTAAAGTTTGCCATTGTTTCTCTTCTTTGAAGTATTCTGTTTGCATTCTATCAACTGCCGGCAACTGCTCCAGCTAAATATTGCGCAGTCCGGAGCTTTATCTCAGTGAGTCGAACAGGGATTAAAATATTATCGAGTCGCGAAACAAATGATTTATACTCCACTGCAAGATAGGACTGTTTATCAAACAGCGTTTTTTATATTCGAGCCGGCTAAAAAGAAAAAATAATATGCGCTCAATCGTTAAATGTACTCAGCTGTTTGTAAATAGCTTAACTGCTCTGTGCAGGCTTTAACAGGAAAGATAGTAGCAATGGCAAAACCGAACAAAAAAGGCCCAAGTGCAACAGTTGATATCTTTTGCAGTCAATGTAAAAGCCAGCTGTTTAAATATCGTAAAGGTGGGAAAGGGGCGTTGCTGAAATGCTTCAAAGAGCGGATTTCGCGGGATTTTACAACTGAGCCTGCTATCTGTCCGGGCTGCGGTTTGCAGTTCGCCAGAGATACTTTAGTGCGCGGTACGCCTGCTTTTAAAATCATTGGCGGTAAAGTGTTTGTTAAATAGGAGAAAATAATTTTTATCGTTCTTTATACCAATCCGCTTAATATGATGCTCTATTTGTGGAAGTTTGGCGAATTGAATGCCAGTTCAGGTTTATGAGCGGCTAAGCTCAGCGAACCCTGGTTCTACAGTCTAGCCAGTAGTATTGCGCGGTTTAAACTGCACTTCCAAATATTAAAACAGATCAGTTAATTTTGCGGATTGGTATTATTTCTCCTTTGAATCAAAATTCTGAAATCTAGTCGTTTAAAATTTACTTATCGAGACAGATTTGCACACTTTTCAATGACCTGATTAGACCATGCTATAATTTTTATAAGGAACTGCTTATATCGTTAATTGATTTACTAGAAGTCGAAGGAATATTATAAGGGAGGCTCTCAATGAACATTGCCAGCGTTAATAAACTTAGTTTGTTAGGCTTTATCATGTTATTAGGCTTCTGGTGCTTTGTTGTTTTTAAAATGATGAATATTCAAGTAGAGCAGTCCCTTAAAAACGAAGATTACCATTTGCAATCTTATAATCTGGCAAATGAGTTGAGACAAAGTTCTGATGATCTGACCCGAATGGCCCGTACATATGTAACAACCGCTAACCCAATTTATAAACAGTATTATTTTGAAATACTCGCCATCCGCAATGGAGAAGCTCCTCGACCAAAGAAATACCACTTAACTTACTGGTATACCTCTCCTGCAGCTAACGGAGGCTCCTTGAATAACCTCGGTGAGCCAGCCTCACTACAATCTCTTATGAGTGAAATAGGTTTTAGCGAGAAGGAGTTTTCTCTTCTTCAAAAATCTAAAAGTCGTTCAGATACACTTGCGCGTTTGGAGAGTCAATCTTTTGCAGCGATGCAGGGCCTCTTTGATGATGGCAACGGTAATTTCACTGTTAAAGGGGAGCCTGATAGAACTTTTGCAAGCAAGCTGTTATTCAGTCCTCTGTACAATAAGGAAAAAGTCTCTATTATGGAACCGATTCTGGAGTTCCTTGAGGCTGTTGGGGAGCGTATGGCTTCTGAGTCCAAGGCTCTGCAAAGCAAGCAAACAAAATATGTATGGCTTGCCATTTTGCTGATCATTATTTCCACACTTATGGCGTTTATTCTTGCCTATTATGTTAGATCTAAGATTGTTTCCCCTGTTTTTTCTTTGAAGCA
This sequence comes from Psychromonas sp., assembly GCF_983033635.1. Lineage (NCBI taxonomy): Bacteria > Pseudomonadati > Pseudomonadota > Gammaproteobacteria > Alteromonadales > Psychromonadaceae > Psychromonas > Psychromonas sp. Next base: position 9,950 of record NZ_CEZLMY010000128.1, read on the forward strand.
CGAGGCTCATATTATTGCAGAGGGGGATTATCAAGCCCGCTGCCAGGTCAATGTGGAAAATGAATTAGGCTCACTCGGCCGAAGCCTGAATGAAATGGCCGATTGTATTGAGTTGGATATAAATAAACTTCGAAAAATGGCAACAACTGATGAGCTGGTCGGCATCAGTAACAGGCGGGCTTTTATGC
>NZ_CEZLMY010000129.1:0-10069 GCF_983033635.1 Psychromonas sp.
GTATTAAATAGGTTAATTAACACCTGTGCAAAAGATATTTCAGAAAGCGGTTTTTCAAAAATTGGCTCACAAACAGCACGAATCGCAAATTCAAACTCTTCAACCGGTGTTTCTGGCGGAACCCAACCTGAATCAACATGAAGCTGTGCAACTTGACGATAATCGCGGTTAAAAAAAGCTAAAAAGTTTTCTGCAAGGTAGCGTTTATCGTCTTTATTAAGCGTGCCGACGATACCACAGTCAATACCTATCCAAAGAGGATCTTCCGGGTGTTCATAAGAGACAAATACATTTCCCGGGTGCATATCGGCATGGAAAAAACTATCACGGAAAACCTGCGTGAAAAAGGCTTCAACACCACGCTCTGCAAGTAGTTTCAGATCTGTTCCTTGTGCTTTTAACGATGCGATATCGGAAACCGGAATACCGTAAATTCGCTCCATTACCAAGGCGTTTTTAGTGCAGTAATCGGGATAGATCTCAGGCACATAAAGCAGTTTTGAATCTAAAAAATTACGGCGAAGTTGAATTGCATTAGCTCCTTCACGCATTAAATCTAATTCATCAATAATGGTTTTTTCATATTCATGCACTACTTCAACAGGGCGCAGGCGATCGGCATCTTTTAAGAAACGCTGCATCAGCTCTGCAAGCCATCTCATTAACTGTAAATCTGCCTGAATGGTTTTTTCAATATCGGGGCGGATCACTTTGATGACCACTTCGCGACCATCCTCAAGCAGGATAGCGCTATGTACTTGGGCAATTGATGCCGATGCTAACGCGTTTGCATCAAAGTCTGCAAAGAGCTGCTCGATGGGTTTGCCGAGAGAAGTTTCAATCACTTTAATCGCCTGTTCACCACAAAATGGCGGGACATTATCCTGCAGGTGAGCGAGTTGATCTGCATAAATTGGGGACAGTAGATCACGACGTGTTGATAACATCTGTCCCAGCTTGATATAAATAGGACCCAGTGATTGTAAACCTAGGCGTAAGCGCTCCGGCAAACTTTTGTTTTTATGTTTACTGCGAACCCAAAAAAGGCCAAGTCGCATCAAGCGATAGGTAAAAGGAATATGCTCTTTGGGTAACAGTTCAATTAAACCATATTCAATCACAGTTTTATTGATTTGATAGAGGCGGGAAAGTTCTTTAAATTTAATCATTAACGATTCCGTATTGTTAAATTTTCTGCAAACGTTGTGCTATACGCGCTTCAAGTTGTAAACACTGTTTTTCGAGCTCACTGACTTGTTCACAAAAATAAGCAACTTGTAACGGACCAGGGGCAAGTTTTAACTCTTCGGTGATGAACTGTGCACTGTGTTTTTCTATTTTTTTGAGTTGTTGAGACAAGCCTTGTTGGCATTGTTTGGCGTGATAGCAAAATTTATGCGCTAAAACATCGCCAACTTTAGAAGAGAGGAACTCTTCCCAATCAATATCCATTTCAGTTAATAGTTGTGCAAATTGCTGCACTAGTTGAATATCACCCTCAACTTCAAGCTGTTCGCTTTTAATTAAACGGGTTAGTTGGTGATTATTTTGCAACTCTTTTAAAGCAGATAGATTTAAACGAATAAAGCAATCCGCCTGACCTTCATATTTAGCTAAAATATCAATTTGTTGTTTGCTGATAACAAAATAGAGTGGTTTATTTAGCTCTTTTAAAGTTACAGCAATAATTACACCATCAAGCATTTTACGCCTTTGTTGCGCACTTGAATCAAGCTGATGTAATTTATTAACACCCGTTTCAAGCAGTCCGCAAAGCAGGTTATCTAATGGCATAATTATCTCTATTTTATCGATTTAATATTTATAACCGCGGTGCAGGGCAACAATACCAGCGGTTAGGTTAAAGTATTCTGAGTCTTCAAAGCCGACATTATTCATCATCTCTTTTAGTGTATCTTGATTTGGATGCATGCGGATGCTTTCTGCAAGGTAGCGGTAACTTTCACTATCATTAGCAATCAGTTTGCCAAGTTTAGGAAGAATATTAAATGAGTAAAAATCGTAAAATTTACTGAGCGGTCTATAAAGCGGTTTTGAGAATTCAAGCACTAATAAACGGCCACCTGGTTTTAGAACGCGGTAAATAGAGGCTAAGGCTTTGTCTTTATCGGTAACATTGCGCAAACCAAACGCTATGGTCACTAAATCAAAATGGTTGTCAGGGAAAGGTAACTCTTCTGCATTCGCTTGGATGTAATCAACATTATCGACAATCCCCATATCACGTAGCTTACTGCGGCCGACTTTAAGCATTGAGTCGTTAATATCTGCTAAAACAACGTGTCCTGTTTTACCAACAATACGTGAGAATTTAGCGGTTAAATCACCAGTGCCACCTGCAAGATCTAAGGCTTTCTGTCCTTTACGAATGCCTGAGCAATCGATGGTAAAACGTTTCCAAACACGGTGGATGCCCATTGATAAAACATCATTCATCACATCATATTTAGTCGCAACAGAGTGGAATACTTCAGCAACTAAGTCTGCTTTTCTATCTTCTTCTACAGTTTTAAAACCAAAATGAGTGGTGTTTTCTTGTGTGTTGCTCATGTTTTTCTCTTTGTTTGTTATCTGGTATCGCAGGGTAAAATGAGAGCAAAGATAATACCTGATTTTGCTTAAAAGGGGATCATTATTGTTATTTGCTAAGTCGATACTTGGTTAATAACATCAGATAACTTATTTAAGTTACTTTTTATTACGAACCCCTCAGCTTTTTGCGTTATAATTCCCTGATTAAATGAATATAGCTCTATGAATACTTGTGGGTTCAGTTCGTTATTGTTAATCAAGTTTCTTAAACATTACTTTTTGGAATATATCAATGCTAAAAAATATCAATCCAACGCAAACAGCCGCATGGTCTGAGTTACAGGCTTTATTTGATAAACATGAAAACATGGAGTTATCAGCGCTTTTTGCAAATAACCCGGATCGTTTTAAACAGTTTTCTTGTCAGTTTAATGATGATCTATTAATCGATTTCTCTAAAAACTTAATCACTGAAGAAATTTTTGGCAAATTAGTGGAACTTGCTGAACAAGTTGATCTGAAAAGTGCAATTCAAGCACAATTTTCTGGTGAAACGATTAATGTAACTGAAAATCGCGCAGTATTGCATAGCGCACTGCGCAATCGTAGCAATACACCGGTAATGGTTGATGGCATCGACGTAATGCCAAAAATCAATAAAGTGCAGCAGCAGATGAAAGCTTTCTGTGCAAAAGTACATTCAGGTGAATGGAAAGGTTACACTGGTAAAGCAATTACAGATATCGTTAATATCGGTATTGGTGGTTCTGATCTTGGTCCTTACATGGTGACAGAAGCATTAGGCGCTTATAAAGTTGAAGGCATTGAAACTCACTTTGTCTCTAACGTTGATGGTACGCATATTGTTGAGACGCTAGCTAAACTTGATCCTGAAACTACATTGTTCTTAGTTGCATCAAAAACATTTACTACTCAAGAAACAATGACCAATGCACACAGTGCACGTGACTGGTTCTTAAACTTCGCACAAGATGAAGCGCATGTAGCTAAACACTTTGCAGCATTATCAACTAATGCAAAATCAGTTGCTGAGTTTGGTATTGATGTAGAAAACATGTTTGAATTTTGGGATTGGGTTGGCGGTCGTTACTCAATCTGGTCGGCAATCGGTTTATCAATAGCATTAACGGTTGGTTATGATAACTTTGAAGCACTGCTTGAAGGCGCACACGAAATGGATAGACATTTCGCAGCAACTGATTTTAAAGACAATATCCCGGTTATTTTAGCGGTTATCGGTATTTGGTATAACAACTTCTATGGCGCAGAGTCAGAGTCGATTCTGCCGTATGACCAATACATGCACCGTTTCCCAGCTTACTTCCAACAAGGTAATATGGAATCAAATGGTAAAAATGTAGATCGCAACGGCGACGCAGTTGATTACCAAACAGGCCCAATTATTTGGGGTGAGCCAGGCACAAATGGTCAACATGCGTTCTACCAGTTGATTCACCAAGGTACTAAACTTGTACCATGTGACTTTATTGCACCAGCTGTAAGCCATAACCCGGCTGGCGATCATCACGCTAAGTTACTTTCTAACTTCTTTGCGCAAACTGAAGCATTAGCATTTGGTAAAACGAAAGAGCAAGTTGAAGCTGAATTTACTGCTGCCGGTAAAACTGCTGAAGAAGTAGCTGCATTAGTACCATTTAAAGTGTTTACTGGTAACAAACCAACGAACTCTATTTTAGTTAAAAAAATCACGCCAAAAACATTGGGTCAATTAGTTGCGATGTACGAGCAAAAAATATTTACCCAAGGCATTATCTGGAACATCTTTAGTTTCGATCAGTGGGGCGTTGAGCTTGGTAAACAACTGGCGGGTCAAATTTTACCTGAGTTAACTAATACTGATGCAGTACAAAGCCATGACAGTTCAACAAATGGTTTGATTAACACATGGAAAGCTTGGAAGTAGTTTTGCTTAAATAGTAAGCTAAGGCAATCTGTTCAAAAATTTGAATCGATTGCCTTCCAAGTAAAAATCCCCACTCTGCAGTTCAGAGTGGGGATTTTTTTTGGATAAAAAATATTTTCTGAGGTGAGGCTGTTTAGTCTTTGGCTATTTTATTAAATACATCAATGACCTGTTTAACGCTGATATCTGCCATAATGTGATCTCCTTTCGCGCGAGCGCTCCAGGGTAGTTCACTTAATGCTTTATTATGCTGCTCTTGCACGTGCTTTTCATAAACGCTGATAACACTCTTCTGGCTTAGGTAGGGGCGAGTTCTATTTGGGTTGCTATGACCGTATAAGCCTATCACTGGTACGCCTTGCGTGGTTGCAATATGTGCGGGGCCGGAGTCTGGGGCCAGCAGTAATTTAGCTTGCTTGATAACCGCGGTTAATTGTTTTAAAGAGGTTTTTCCAATTAAATTGTTTGCCTTTTCATTCATTAATCGCGTTATATCATCACCCAGTTTGACTTCTCGTGGTGCAGGGGAGCCACATAAAATCACTTTAAAACCTTGCTTCACCGCATAATCTGCAACTTCGGCATAGCGTTCGCTTAACCAGTTACGTTCATCTTTACTGGCTGCGGGGCTAATAACAAAAATAGGTTTGTCATTGTCCGTTACTGTTTTGGCAAAATTAAGATCATCTTCTGAAAGTGGAATATTCCAGCTGGGCGTGGTTTTATCTATTCCTAAAAAATAGACAAATTCAAAAAAACTATCTAAAACATGTGTCGATGATGTATCGCCTATTTTTTTATTGGTGAATAACCACTGCGCTTCTTTAGCCCGTTTGCGGTTAAAACCGATTTTATATTTAGCCTTGATGCCGAGCGTTAACACGCTGGCTCGCAAAGCTAGCTGCATATGCAATAGTGCATCAAAGTGCTGATCCGCTAACTGCTTCCAAATTGCCCTCATACCTGAAAAACCAGTCGATTTATCAAAGACAATGACGTTTACGCCAGGTAGGTCATGCAGCAGTTGCGCCTCGATTTTTCCCATAATCCAAGTGATTTGGGTTGTTGGCCACTGTTTTTGAATTGCTTGTATTGCTGCAACGGCATGGCAGACATCACCAATTGCAGAGAGGCGTAAAATACAAATTGATTTTGGTGCTGTTGTAAATAAAGCCATAGTAGTATGATTCGTTGGTCAATTTTCTAAAGTATACAATAATCGAGATAAATGTTTATGGTTAAAATTTTACAAAAAAACAGAGTTTATATTGTTTATGATGATGGATTGATAAATGAGTGTGTTGAGGGTTGTTTTTTTGCAGAGTACTGGCAGCAGCAAGGCAAAATAATTGGCTCGGCGCAGGGGCGGGGCACAACATGGTTTATTCAGTTAGATAAGTTACAAGGTGCGCTTCGTCATTATCGTCGAGGAGGATTGTTCGGCAAAATTATTTCCGATCATTATCTGTTTACTGGTTGGCAAAAAACACGCTCTCTACAAGAGTTTTACCTTTTAGATAAGCTTAATCATGCAGGGGTGAATGTGCCTAAACCTATTGCTGCAAGAGTGAAAAAGGGAATATTTTCTTATCAGGCGGATCTTTTATCTGAAAAAATTCCTGATGCGCAAGACTTGGTTGATATTCTGCAAACAAGAGCTTTATCCAAGCCGGAATATCAAGCCATCGGTTCGCAGATAAAAAAGATGCATCATGCTCAGGTAAACCATAGCGATCTGAATATCCATAATATTTTATTAGATAAAGCTGGAAAGATCTGGTTGATCGATTTTGATAAATGCTCTCAGCAGTCCGGTGATAATTGGCAGGCCGCTAATCTTGCGCGATTATTAAGATCTTTTAATAAAGAGTTAAAAAAACGCGCGATAAAGTGGAATGAAAATGAGTGGCAATATTTAATGCAGGGTTATAGCGCTTAATGTTTTAACCAGCGCACCTTTATTATTATTAACAACAGCAAGTGCTGCATTGCCCATTTTATCTTGTAAATTTTTATCTGCAAAGAGTGTTGTAAGGTTTTCAGTTATCTCATTGGCCGACGAACAAATAATACAAGCTTCTGCCTTGATAAGCTGTTCACTAATCAGTTTAAAGTTATAAAAACTCGGCCCGGTTAAGCAGGCTTTTGCTAATGCCGCCGGCTCTAATAAATTATGTCCACCCACTTTGTCACCCAGCAAACTGCCTCCCATAAAGCAGATGTCTGATGCGCCGACTAGTACAAGCATCTCTCCCATCGTATCTGCGATATATACAGACGTTGTTAAAGAAACATTCTGCTTGCTGGTGCGTGTCACCGTATTAAAACCAATTTCTTTAGATAATTCGGTCACCGTTAAAAAACGCTCAGGGTGACGAGGGACAATAATTAACAGTGCTTCAGGTGTCGTTTTTAATAAACGTTTGTGTGCTTGTAAAATTAGTTCATCTTCACCCAAATGGGTGCTTGCTGCAATCCAAATAGGGCGTGTTAAGCCTAACTCTTTACGCAGGTTTTGAGCTGCGGATTTTGTTTCTTGCGTGATTGAGATATCAAATTTAATCGAGCCGGTCACCGATAACTTTTCTTTGTTGATACCAAGTTGCTCGAATCGTTTTGCATCATCAGCCGTTTGGCAAAGTATTTTATCGATATTTTTAGCGAGCAGATCAAAAATAAACTGAAATTTCTGATAACGTAAAAAAGAGCGCTCTGATAAGCGTGCATTAATAATAGTAACCGGGATATTAAAGCTTTTCGCTGTATGTAGCGTATTGGGCCACAGTTCGGTTTCCATAATCATCAATGCGCTAGGGTTGATCGCTTTAATAAAGCGTTTTACTGCAAAACTAAAATCCAGCGGCATATATCGATGCTCAACCAAATCACCTAGTTTTTTCACTTCTGCAGCACCTGTGCTGGTGGTGGTGGTGACGACAATTATCTGCTGTGGATTTTGCTCTTTTAAGGCTTTAATAAGTGGGATTGTGGCAATGACCTCTCCAACCGAGACCGTATGCATCCACAGAGGTCGATTATTTCCTTCAGTTTTTTTTGCGAAACCAAAATGCTCAATCCAGCGTTTGCCAAATTCAGGCTTATTAGGTTTTTTTTTGTATAAACCGTATAAAAAAAAAGGCGCAATTAAGAAAAGAAGTAAAGTGTATATAATACGAATGAGCATACATATATTTTCAATATAAAATAGGTAGATATAGTGTACACTGAAATGAATTTTTAGTGTTATTTGATAGCAATCTGGTGAGGAACTGTGGCAGAAAATACGATAAAAGAAAAATTTAAGCTGCTGTTTTATGTAGAGCAAAACTATTCGTTTGATATTTTACGCCCTCTGCAAGATATTGCATTACAACAGGGCCATTGTGTTAAATGGTTATTGGTTGGTAATGATATCTCTCGTGAATTTTTAAAAGAAGATGAAGAGCTGCTGGAAACGGTCTCTGATGCTGTCGCGTTTTCGCCTGATGCAGTGTTCGCGCCTGGTGATCGTGTACCATCTTTTATCCCCGGATTAAAAGTGCAAGTTTTTCATGGCTTGAATGAAAGTAAAAGAGGTAATGTTTATCCTGAGAGGGGATTATTTGATCTGTATTGTACAGAAGGTCATGAGAGAACAAATTCATTACAACAGTTATCTGTACAACGAACTTGGTTTAAAGTGGTGGAAACGGGCTGGATAAAGCTTGATAGTTTGTTTAACTATAAGCAGATAAAAAACTATGCACGTCCTCAGGTTCTGTTCGCTTCAACGTTTACCCCGGCTCTTTCATGTGCTGAATTAGTTTATGATGAGATAAAGCGATTAAGGCTGAATAGTAAATGGCAATGGCTTGTAACTCTACATCCTAAAATATCTCAAGACACACTAAAAAAGTATAAAGCCTTAGAAAATGAAAATTTAATTTTTCTTGAGAATGATAAAGTGATAGAAGCATTACATCGTGCAGATCTGATGGTTTGTGATAATTCCTCTATTTTTCAAGAGTTTCTTCTTTTAAATAAAGGCGTTGTAACTGTAAATAATAGAGATCCGCTAAATTGTTTTGTTAATATAACAAAAACTGAAAAGTTAGAAAACGCGATTGAGGAAGCATTATCTCCCTCTATCGAGTTAAGGAAAAAAATTAAAAATTACGGACCATCCGTAACGCCTTATCTTGACGGTAAATCATCACAAAGGGTTTTATCTGCAGTCTGTGAAATGCTAACAAGCGGTTGGGTAGACTCAAAGCCCAAAAATATTATTCGTAATTTTCAGATGCGCAAAAAATTAAAGTATTGGAAGCTATAACGCAATGAAAAAAATACATTATCAGTTGTTTTTATTACAAAAAATGAAGCTGACAGGGTGAACGGTGTTTGCAGTTTATTTAACAATATTAATTTGTGATAAATCTCGTAATTAAGGATTCAATAAAATATGTCATCAATATTATCGCTAATTGGTCGTGAAAAAGAGTTATTTTCAAGCGACATAAAAAACCACCAAAAAGAACTTGCTGACGTTGTTGCAAAAAGTCGTTTTCTTGTCTTAGGAGCTGCAGGTTCTATTGGCCAGGCTGTTACTAAAGAAATCTTTAAGCGAAACCCTGCAAAATTACATGTTGTTGATATTAGTGAAAACAACATGGTTGAATTGGTTCGAGATATTCGTAGCTCATTTGGCTACATTGAAGGTGACTTTCAAACCTTCGCCTTAGATATCGGCTCAATCGAATACGATGCATTTATCAAAGCTGATGGTCAATACGATTATGTATTAAATCTTTCCGCACTTAAGCATGTTCGCAGTGAAAAAGATCCCTTTACTTTAATGCGTATGATTGATGTAAACGTATTTAATACAGAAAAAACCTTGTTGCAGTCAGCGGCAAAAGGGGTTAAAAAATATTTTTGTGTATCAACGGATAAAGCGGCTAACCCAGTCAATATGATGGGCGCTTCAAAGCGTATTATGGAGATGTTTTTAATGCGCCGTAGTGCAGACATTGAAATTTCAACTGCACGTTTTGCTAATGTGGCGTTTTCTGACGGCTCTTTGCTGCATGGCTTTAATCAGCGAATTCAAAAACGCCAGCCTATTGTTGCCCCTAAAGATATTAAACGTTATTTTGTCACCCCTCAAGAATCGGGTGAGCTTTGCCTTATGTCGTGTATTTTTGGGGAAAATAGAGATATCTTTTTTCCTAAACTAAGCGAAGCATTACACCTTATTTCATTTGCGGATATTGCTGTTAAATACCTTAAACAATTAGGTTATGAAGCACACCTTTGTGAATCAGAAGATGAAGCGCGAGAACTATCCAAAACATTACCTGAGCAGGGTAAATGGCCTTGCCTGTTTACGGATAGTGATACAACGGGTGAAAAAGATTTTGAAGAGTTTTTTACTGATAATGAAACCTTAGATATGGATCGCTTTGAAAATCTTGGCGTGATTAAAAATGAAGCTTTATATGATGCGCAGTTAGTTGCTCTGTTCGAACAAGAGATTCAAGAGATGAAGTCAGAGAAGAGCTGGAATAAAGAGCAGATCGTTAAACTGTTTTT
>NZ_CEZLMY010000130.1:0-2472 GCF_983033635.1 Psychromonas sp.
TTTTTGGTTATCAATCTCTTTTCGAGCTACACGGCCGCTGACAGACACTGTCATGCCTGCAAGAATTTCAACCCCCTCAGGTTTCGTCACGTTCACTGTCACTGGATAGGTTCGGGTGCGAAAGGAAGCTTCACTGCCTACTTCGGTGATTCTGCCTGGCACCTCAAGATCGGATAAATTGGGGAAGGTCACTTTTATGTCCTGGACATCGCTGACAGTAGAAATCAATGATTCAGGCACATCGATAACAACTTCAAGATCATTCAGCGAAACAATTTTCACAATGGGCTGCTGTGGACTAACGTATTCAAAATTATCGACATAGGTAGCAACCACCCGACCTGCAAATGGCGCTTTCAGCTCGGTGTAGGACAGTGCATCTTGGGCATTTCGCAGACCAGCTTCCAATGTTCTTACCTGACCTTTCGCGGTATCAAGTGCGGCCTTGCGACGATCAAGATCAGCATCACTGATCAGCTGACTATTTATTTTATGGACTTTATTGGCTCGCAGGTATTCTGCGTCTGCTAAGGTCATCGCAGCGTGCGCTGTCGATAACTGCCCTTTAAGTTGATTTATTTTCACATTAAATCCATGCGGATCTATCTGAGCGAGCACATCCCCTGCAATAACTTCATCACCAACATTAACCGGATACTTAACCAAAGGGCCACCAACCCGAAACATCAAATTAATTTCATCAACGCCTCTAATCTGGCCAGTAAACTGGCGCTTCTCAAACGCTTCATAGTCATTAATTCTGACAGTCTTAACTAGCTTGCTTTGACTTTTCACCGGTGTTTCGTCAGAGCACCCGCTGACAATGAGTACGCTCGTGACCAACATAATTGGTACATTAACAAGCGATTTAAATTTCCACATAAAGAACCTCTACTATTAAATTGCCATGTCTCTTTATAAATATCTCCAAGCGGAGGAAACAATATGGCTATACGACTGTATAGCGATTATAACTACAACGCATGATTATACAAGTGTATAGTAACTAAAAAGTGGAGAGCATACAGCATGGGACGTACACCAAAATAGAGGACAGTACTGAATTAACTATTTAGAACAATCACCTAGAGGGTTATACATCAGGCATTAATTCTGTGCCAAAGCAAGAAAATGCTATTAGAGATGATTTGTAAATAGATACTTACTTGATAATAATTGAACTAAAAATAAAAAATGTTGAGGCGTTTCGATAATCTTCAAGCGGTATTTTTGAAGATAATTGTCATCAAAACCTGTCATGAATGACAACATCAGCAACTCAAAAGGCGCAATCGCAGGCACTCGCCTGCAAAACTGCTTGCTGCGGCAAACTTCAGTAATATTAATTAATTTTAAGACTTCAGTTATTGGTGTTTGCTCAGTACAATCCCTTTAATACTCTACTAGTATGATTATTTAAGTGTTTTGACGATAAAATAAATTTACACTCAAAACATCGTGTTAATCATATTTACCTTAAGAGCCAACTAAAGAAGTATCGTTAATATGAAGCAACAAGACATCACTAAACAACGAATTTTAGAATGCGCCAAGCAACTTTTTGCTGAACAGGGCTATGACAAAGCCAGCATACGGAACTTAGCCATTGAAGCGCAGGTTAGCCATGGATTGATCCGTCATCATTTTGGTAATAAAGAACAAGTCTGGTATGCAGTGGCTGACCAGATAATGGCCGAAGTAATGAATGAGCGAATACAATTAAATGATTATTTTCAGCACAACTTCCCTGCGAATGATGCAACGTATTTGATGATATCTCAAATGCTCGATAACCTGGTAGATAATCCATTAATCATAAAACTTATTATTCAGTTCAGTTTGGGCAAACAGATACACTTTGATTATTTCTTTAACCAATTTCTATTCGCCAACAAAGACCTGCGTACATTAATTGAAAACTGCTGTGATAAAGGCTATCTGAAGGGCATGAATGCGTCAGAAATTACCAACATGTTATTTGGTATGGTAAGCATGCCGGCCGCACAACCCAAATTGTTCTTCGCCAACTATGATCAAAAAATTGAGCATAAAGTAGCAACAAACCATTATCTGGAATCGGTAAAATCCTTATTCGCCAATTTATTGCAGGTCAATGAACAAGCACTCAATACAAAAGTTGAACAATTGAAACTCGGAAAATAACAATTACCCCGAAATACAGTTAGGCTTTACACAACCCGAGTTACATTATGAAGGTTGGAGTATTACAAAAACATGAAACAAGTATTGCAGATCAACTAGGTGACTTTATACAAAGTAAGAAATTTAAAGTTAAAATGGTGGCTCTAAATTATTGGTTGCGGTTCATCCCTTAATTCGTTTTGTTCCCCATATACGCCTCAGCTAGCAAAAATCCCCACGCTAGCTTCTTTCCGAGAGTGGGCCAGAAAATGGCAGAGGCCCCAACGTCCGTAATTATAAATAAAAATCTTTAAATATTTTCAATGATAT
>NZ_CEZLMY010000130.1:2482-9716 GCF_983033635.1 Psychromonas sp.
AAAACAGAATTACAAATTTTCAGTGTGTTTCGAAGCTAATGATCCTAATGTTTAGACTGAATTATTTAGCTGTTTGAGCCATTAAAATACGGACAATATGACTCGCCAATAAATAGACCCATATCTCTTCTTCATACATTTTAGGTGATTGACAACTCAGCTCCGACATACCCATTATTATCTTTAAATTTCTAAAATCAACTTCAATATTCCAACGACTTTGATATAAATTAGGGAGATCATCTTTGCTGTGTAATTCAGCATCAAATAGTGTTGTTACAAGAATTTTATGCTTCGCTTTCATCTCTCTTACTGATAGCATTTTGGAGTTGATTGCTATTGTTCAACACTCATCTATTTTGGACGTTGAACTCATTGACTTGAGATGAGATTTCCTGTGGCTTTAAATGTATTGGTGCTTTATCTATCGCTAAAATGAATTTGTCCTTGTTCATCAGTCCACCGATAAATCTGCGAGCATGCTTTGTTTGAGCAAATAAGAAAAGGCAAACATAGTAGTAGAATTGCTGTTGCTGTTTGTGTAGTTTTCATCGTCATAACTTTCATTGTAAAGATTTTGGATCTGATCAATTAAAAGTAATATTTTTACCCTCGATACTCGCTTGAATAATATTAATTTCGTATTGTTCACCGTCTTTTTCGACTTGAACCATCTTTAATAATAAAAATGGATATTGTTTCGATAACCACAAATTCGTTTTACGTTTTTTGGCTTTATCTCGTACTTTCTCAACGCTAATGCTTTGTATTATACCAAAGGCTGTATTAATCTTTTCTTCACCTGTTACTATAAAATGGTTTTCCCTGAGTTTCCCTTTATGTGCTACATGATAAAGCATCTCTTGCTTACCTGATTGTAAATCCATACCTAATTGTAATTGGTAACTTAATCTATCAAGTGTATTGCTTGGAATATTCGTGATTGCCCAACCCTTCTTTTTTAATGGGTTTATCGCGGTCATTTTACTCCAGTCAAAATTAACTTTTTTTAGTTTATCTCGAGCTAAAATAGCAGAAAGTTTGTAGTTATATAAATGTGGCACTACCTGATTATCATGCCACGAAAGTAGCGTTGACTCATCAATATCGGCTATAAAAGACTTTACATTGAAGCTATACAACCACTGTCCATTTTGTGATTTTTTAAGTTCTCGCACTGCTTCACCTTCAATGCTAATACCTTTTTTTATTTTGGCGGTGTAGCTTGCTTTATGCGGTACGAGTTCGCTAGCCTGGCTTGTGAATGAAATGCCAAAGAGTAGAGATGAAATAAGACATAGTTTAAAGATTGTATTCATCTGGAACTCCTGTTTAGTTCAATGTTTATCTTTTGAGTATAGGAACAATAAAAGCCCTTTACCCAAAAAAATATCACTTTGCACACGATGTTTTATCTCATTATGCTCGATTGCGAAAAAACCTTATCAGAATTTGCTATTCTCCTTCGCAACTATCTGTGTTTTATGCCTGTTTCTACCCGATTGGCAGGGCCACCCCAGCGGTTAGAAACCTATAAAATTTTGGCCAAATTCATTTGACCACTTTAATCAATACCACTGAAAAGAATTTTATGAGTCGTGTTTGGTAAAACTTATAATCCCTTATTATGGAACAGCTACTCACTCTTCTTCCATCTTCATCTATAACATCCGATATTTTAGATTTTTACAAGTTAGCAATATTTATTTCTGTCAGATCATACAGATACAAGCAATAGATCTTTCTCTTTTGATTAATTCGTGATGAAATAAACTATCAATATTTCTACTTATACAAGAGGTTAATTATGCAAGATTTAATGTCAATTATCACATCTCCATGGGTATGGTTTGTCGCAGTACTTTTACTTACAATTAAAAAAGCGATTTATTTTGTACCGCAAAACCGTGGTTATGTTATTTATACGATGGGTAAATACAGTGCGACACTGGGTGCTGGTTTAAACTTTCTTATTCCATTTGTGCAACGTGTCGCAGCCGATCGTAATTTAAAAGAGCAGTCCCTGGATATTGCTTCGCAATCGGCAATCACCAGGGATAATATCACCCTGCAGATAGACGGTATTTTATTTATGAAAGTCACAGATGCAGGAGCAGCAACCAATAATGTAACTGATTATAAATTAGCCGTGATACAACTTGCGATGACCACTATGCGTAACGCCATTGGTTCAATGGAACTTGATGAGTGTTTTCAAAACCGTGATGTCATCAATGCGCAAATTTTAGGAGCAATGACAGAAGCAACACAGCCTTGGGGTGTGATGGTGACCCGCTATGAGATTCGCGACATTACCCCGCCACAGTCCATTAAAGAAGATATGGAAAAACAGATGACCGCAGAACGTGAAAAACGTTCGGTTATTTTAACTGCAGAGGGGGTTAAAACATCCGCAATTACTCAAGCGGAAGGTCTAAAACAAGCGCGTGTATTAGATGCGGAAGCTGCTAAAGCTGAGCAAGTCCTCGCGGCAGAAGCTGAAAAAGAAAAACGTATGCTGGAAGCACAGGGTAAAGCGGAAGCGATTCGCTTAGTAGCAGAAGCTGAAGCAAGCGCTTTACACGTAGTAGGTCTACAAGCAGCGACGCCTGAAGGTAAAAAAGCGGTAGAGTTAACACTTGCACAACAAGCAATTGCAGCTCATCAGGCAATTGCAGCTGAGGGTTCAGTTATATTGACCGACGGTAATACTGGCGATAATATTGCCAATACAGTTGCGCAAGCGATTGCAGTTTCCAGCTCACTAAAATTAGCTGAATAATCTTTTTTGGGGAACAGAAATCGTTCCCCGTTTTAATTTTTAATGAGGGCTCTATGGATTCCATTTTTGAGTATTTATTTAATAACCACGACAAACTTCTATACGGACTTGCAGGTATCTGTTTACTGGTTGAATTAACCCTTATCGGTTTAAGTGGGCCACTTCTTTTTATTGCAATTGGCTGTGCACTAACCGGTGTGCTTGTTTCTTTAAATTTAGTCTCTACGTGGGAAGTGGAACTGCTTTTTGTCGGTCTGTTTAGTCTGTTTAGTGCGTTACTTTTATGGAAACCACTAAAACAATTTCAAGGCACAACAGCCGTCGTTGATAACAGTAGTGATATGATAGGCCAAACTGTCCCCGTAAGCGAAACGGTAACAGCCAATGGAGGCTCAATCCGTCACTCGGGTATCAACTGGAATGCACGCTTAGCAGATGACAGTACAGTTGAAAGTATTAAAGCGGGAGAGCGTGCTTTAATCACAGGTATTGACGGCAATATTATTTTAATCAACACAAGCAAAGCATAATTTATTCACACTTTAATCCCATTAATTTAGCAAGGTTATTATGTCTCAAAAAATATACTGTATCGCAATGTTTCAACCTAAAGCAGGCAAGCTAGACGAACTTTTTAAAGTATTACAAGCACTTGAACCAAATTCACAACGTGAAGACGGCTGCATTCAATACTTAGTTACCCGTCATATTAAAAATGATTTTGCCGAAGGTAATAGCTTTCCCATCGTATTTAATGAAGTGTGGCGTGATAGAGCCGCATTTGAAGCACACTGTCAGCGTAAAGAGATTGTTGAGTTTTTTGAAACTCACTGTGTGGCAGAAACAGGTTTAGTTGAAGATTACAATGTGTGTGTATACAGCGATCAGCCAGAAAATTATGATGAACCTCAACTGTAAAATATAAGACGGTTTCAATCTATAAAAAAATACACAGGACATTGCCAAATTGCTCAAAAAGCACTGGCTGTCCTGCTCTTTATAAAATTCAATGAGTAAAAATCTGGTTATAAGTTAGTTCGTTGGCCATTATATCCGAACTCTATTATTTACCGGCTTTTGACCATTCCCGAATCAACATGATTTCGTTATTTTCTATACCGATTGATTCAAGAAAATCCTGATGGGCTTCGGGTGATGTTTTTTCAAACTCAATATGCCACTTTTTCATCCCCTCTTCATCCAAACCCGCCGCCGTCAGCAGAGATACCCATATCTCTTTAGTGATGACTTTAGAGCCTACTGCGGAGCTTTCATTCTCCAATATTTTTAGAATGACTTTCTGCTGATTCCTCAGCTCCTGCATCTCTTTATTTATAGTAAATAATCTCTGTTCAAGCGCGGAAGTAAGATCCCCTCCCTCCTTATCAAGAAGTAACGATATGGAATCTAATGGCAAACCGGCATTGCGAAATAGTAATATTTTATCCATTTGTAGCAGATCTCTATCAGAATATAATCTGTAATTTGCATCGCTTCTACAACTGGGCGTTAAGATCCCAATGGAGTCATAATAAATTAGCGTACTTCTTGAAAGCGAATATTTCTTCGCCACTTGACCAATGGTAAACATATACCTTTCCGTTAAATATAGGATTAATTGGGTGGTTGCCTAACTAAAGGCAACCACCCTGCACAATTAGTTCTTACAGTGCTCTAATTCGACTAATTTCATCTTTTGATATTTTCAGCCATTCAAGAAAAGACTGATGTTCATTTGGGTATCTGGTTTCAAATTCTTTATGCCATTTAGTCATAGTCGCATCATCAAGGCCTATCTCTTTAAACAATAAAACCCATTTTTCTTTATTCATAACTGCATTACCCATTTTCTATCTCCTAAAGTTTATTGATTTATCAGACAGTTTGTCACCGTCAAAAGTCATTCTCAGCTATGAAGTTATAGTCAGGTCAAGATTTTTTTTAAATCTAGCACATAGAATCTTTTATTAAAGAAAAGGTGGCATTCACTTATAGATAGAGGCTCGCTCATATGCTTCAACTTCTAATGGAGCATTTCGATAGCCCATCATGGCTAATTCAATCAGATAGCGACTCATGAATTTTTCTATTCCTAATTTTTCATACTGCTGCACATGAATAAGTTCATGTGCAATAAGCTCTCGACTATAAGCGCCATTTTTAATATAGATAGCATATCCATAGGTAAATCCTTCTACAAACGGAGAGTCAAGCCCTGTAGTTCTTGCGAATTCAGCTAATTTTTCATCTTCTGGAAAGGGAAACTTATCTACATATAAAATTCTAATTTTATCAACATCTTTGATTCCAATTTTGTTCGCGATATTTTGTTCTGATAATGTAAGTCGAATCCCCTTCTCTAAGGCAATAACTTCATTGTGTTGTGCAAAAGCGATCGCTGTTTGAATATATGTTTTAATTTCAGCAATGCCTTCTGCTGGTGGCGCTGATAATTTACTTTCATCTGTACAAGCTGACAACAATGAGGTTATAACGACTACTGCAATAGCAATCTTTGTCATATTTTTATCCCTATGACTTAATAGCATTTAATCTCTTATTGTCCTGCCTGCCCAGAAACTCGTTTGCAGATAATGCCGTTTATTCAGAACAGCAACCTTTACCTGCCCACTTTATCGGCAGCATATCAAAGAAGACTTTAGCCATTAATATCGCTAACAGGATACTTGAGCTGTAAACCACTGCGTCGGGTAAAAGCGCATTTTGTTCGCCAATCTGAGGCATGACCACGAAACCAAAAGTTACAACTAAGTAGTTCACTACAATTCCAGATATCAGCGCAACACCTAGTACACCACCAAGGTATCCCCACAGCGCACGTTTACCGAGTTCTTTAGCCACTACACCTAACGTTGCAATATTGGTTGCCGGGCCAGCAAGCATAAACACTAAGACTGCGCCAGGAGAAACACCTGCGAGTAACAGACCGGCCGCGATAGGTGTTGAAGCGGTGGCACAGATATACATAGGTACGGAGATAATCACCATTACTAACATAGCTAAGATACCATCGCCCCATTTAACGAGGAAATCAGCCGGCACATAGGTTTGTACTAATGCGGCAAAGAATAAACCGACTAATAACCAGACGGTGGTATCCCGCACTAAATCTGTTGCTGCAAAATGTAACCCTTTAACGATGCGCTTGATAAGCGGCGTGCCCTGCAGCTCTTGTGCGATATCTTTGCTAGAGTCACAGCAGTCCGGTTCTGACTCGATACTGTGTTTATGTTTCTCAGCTGAGCTTGTAGCACAAGAGGAAACGTCATTTTTTTTGCTGCTGCAACAACTACCTTTAAGCGGCTCTTTCGCTGACTCATCAGATGCTTTACTATTTATATTTTGCGGTTGATCATCTCGCCCGACTAATAACCCCGCAACAATCGCGCTAATAACGGCAGCTATCGGTCTGACTATCGCCATAAAAGGGCCTAGTAGGACATATGAAATAGTGACCGAATCCACTCCAGTTTCAGGGGTTGAGACTAAAAAAGAGGTGGTTGCCGCTTTAGATGCACCAGAGCGTCTCAGGCCGACGGCTGCGGGAATAACGCCGCATGAACATAAAGGCAAAGGCGCACCCAGTATGGCCGCTTTTACTGTGGTTTTAAAACCATGTCCGCCAAGCTGTTTCTGCATCCATGACATAGGCACGAACATTTTCAGCATGCCGGCTAATATTAAGCCCAATACTAACCAAGGGGCAGAGTCTAAAAATAGATCGATAAAATTTGCTAACAACATAGTTAACCCTTACTTTGACAGTTTTTTGTATAATGAGACGGATCGTGCCGGTGTGTCTGGTTTTCACATTTTATGGCCGATGAATTCGACTCTAAAGCTTCTAAAATCGAGCAGTGTTCTGCACTTTCAGGACCGCCGCAGCAAGCATCGGATAAGCGCTGTAATGAAGTCTTGAAATAATTAAGCTCTGCAATTTTAGCTTCTAAATCAGCTAATTTAATATCCACTACACCTTTAACATCTGCACAGGCCCAGTTTGATTTATCTAACTCGATAGAAAGCAGCTCTGAGATATCTGTTAATGAAAAACCAATCGCTTTTGCTCTTAATATAAAACGCAGGCGTTGTGCATCATCTTCGCTATAAATCCGGTAGCCGGATTCACTACGGGATGAAGGTTTTAATAGGCCATGCTTATCGTAAAACCGTAATGTATCGGTTTTTACCTGATAGCGCTGAGCGAGTTCCCCTATTCGATACATATTATTATCCTTTAATAGCTGTAAACGATTTATGCTACTGTTTATTTTACAAGTATAACCTTGGAGTTGAATCTAAGGTCAAGGGTTTTAAGTAAAAAAATAAAACCAGAAATAAGTGATGACTGGCAATAAAGATTGTGACTATTTTAATGAAGTTTGTGACCGTAATTAAGATTGTGACTCATTAGGTGGCAAAATATATAAA
>NZ_CEZLMY010000131.1:0-9685 GCF_983033635.1 Psychromonas sp.
CCGACATACTACGCTAAATCAACCATTTTCACGAAACTCATTTGGATCTATACGCTTGCTAGCTATAGACATAATAACTCGCCACTTGCTGCTAGCCTCCAATTAGTGAGTTAGCCGCTCACAAAGCGTTTGCTGAAGTCGCTTATTCTGAAGAATTCGCTCATTTGGATACAGGTGTTACATGGCACATTGCACAAAGCCCTTAAGTATAGGGCGTATGCATAAGGGGTAAAGTTTGGAGAATGAAAATTCATAAATCCATGAAGGTATGGCGCTTGGTGAATTTTTACTCGCTTATTTTTTTTAAGTTGTTCTATCAGCTCAGTTATCGAGAAGCTATTTTCATCACTTGGGAAGACAAGTTGAACCGGAAATTGTGGCACTATCTCTCTGTAGTGTCGGATTTGAGAACTGTAGAAGCATACTGAGCCCAAAACATTAACGATCTCTTGCTCTGCTGATAGTTTCCATATTGCTGAAGCTCCGACACTAAACCCAAGCAAAGATACCGGTTTTTTAAGATTCAACAAATATTCTTTAAGCTTCTCTGTGTATTTTTCCAAGCCAACTTCAGAACTAAAGTGTGCATAGGCTTCCTGCTCTGTCTTGAAATTCATTGATACAGAATCGTAGGGATCAAAAATTTCTACAGTTCCAGATAGTGAATCTGATATTTTCTCTAATGATTTTGTTTTTCCAAAAATATCTGAAACTATGATTCGGTGCATGATTTACCTTTATTTACCTTTATTTACCTTTTGTGCAATTTTACACGCCGATTGCTTGCGTTGTTATAAGCACCTGCCTGTGGACAGGAAATGCACCCAATCATCACGACCTTGTGATTTAGCGGCATTTATTGCACTTTGTAGATCATAATCAACTTTGTGAAACACTATCTCCCACTGTTTATCTGCTTTTTTCTGCAAGGTTACATAGGATGCTTTTGATGAATGATTTTGCATAGAATGCACGCTAGGTTGATCGTCGCTATAAGCTTGAAGGCCGACGCTCCCAGGATTAATAACTATTTGACCCGTTGATAACTCAACACATCTTGGCGTGTGAGTGTGCCCGCAAATAATTACCGGTGAAGATACGCCATTTAATAACTCAATTATTTCACTATCAGATCGCAGTTCGGCACGACCTGAACTGATCTCCTCTAATAGATATACAAGATCATCGCTCGGGGTGCCATGGCACGCATAAATATCAGCGTTAATCTGTAAATCGAAAGGTAACTGCTGCATCCATAACAAGGGTGATTTACCCAAATCATTCAAGATAAACTGCATGGTTGGATTAGAAATAATATCAGCTTCTGTGGCCTCATAAATTTGTCGGTCCTGATTGCCCGAAATCGTTATTGCATCCAGAGAAAGCAAATAATCATATGTTTCTCTTGGAGCAATCGGTCCATATAAAATATCACCAAGATTAATAAAAGTTGTCACACCTTTTGATTTCGCATCATCAACAACAGCTTTAAGAGCAAATACGTTGCTATGAATATCTGACAGTACAGCAAATTTTTCCAACACACTCTCCTTATAACGCCGCAAACAGCCGTAATGCCTCGCTTGATTTGTAATGTTCTAACGCAGGCTCATATGTACAAGCGCGACAGGTTCTTTTGTTAAGTTTTCACGTTGCTCAATTGCATATGGCTTAAAGCCTAATCCTGTATACATTAACAAAGCTTTAGTATTAAAGTTGAACACAGATAAATGGGGAGTTGCTTCATATTTTACTTGGCATACTTCAGCCATGTGTAATGTTAAAGCTTTACCTATTCCCTGTCCTCTGTGTGAATTGGCAACCACAACATTCCCGATAAAGGCTGAGCAGCTTTGATTAACCTGATACAGGTTAGCAAAAGCCACGACATGCTCACCATCAATAGCGACGGTTAAATCACTGCGTGTTTTTGCAAGTTGTTGTAACTGAGAATTATCCAAAGGGAAAGTACCGCTTGGATAAACAAGATATAACTCTTCACGAGAAGGAACTAAATTTAAAATTCCCTTATAGTGAGCCTCAGTGGCTGAAATAAAGTGCACACACTCTCCTTGAAATATAACGAGGCTGTAGAATTATCTCACAGCAAATATTAGAAAAAATAGCGCTTTGATATCGCATTTTAAGCGCTTTTAAGACACTAGGTTATATGCTCGAACTTATTGCCAGTTTCAACCCTAATCCAGTAAAAATCGTTCCGACAACACGATCGATCCATACACTGGCAGTCTTGCTGCTTCTTACTTTTTCTGTCAGTTTTGATGCGACTAATACATAAATAACTTCAACTACAACAGCGACCGCAATAACTAACAAACCTAAATAAAGTAGCTGAATGGGAACAGAGCCATAGCCATCGCGAATAAACTGGGGTAAAAATGCCATGAAAAAGATAGCCACTTTAGGATTTAAAATATCAACAAGTACACCCTGCTTAAAAGCTGTCCATGCGGATTCTTTAGGCTGCTCCTCTGACTTGATATTTAAACTAGTACCAGCAGAACGAAATGACTGGTAGGCTAAATAGATTAGGTAACCAGCCCCTAAAAATTTCACTATTGAAAACAAAAATGCGGATGAAACCAAAATAGCAGATAAACCAACAGCAGCTGCTGCCACATGAAAAAGCGCCCCTGTACATACTCCCAGAGAAGATGCGATACCTACTTTTTTCCCATTCGCTATTGTCTTGGTCAATATATATAAAAGATCAGGCCCAGGAGCGATATTCAAAGCTAATGCAGTGGAAAAAAATAATAACCAAAAACTAAAATCAGACACGAATAATCCTTATTTCGTTAAATTCAAAAAGTAACGCCCAAATTAACGGGCTGAAAATTGTGGGCTAAACTTGTGCGTAGCGAAAATAGCCCGCTGTTTCAGTCCTGTTAATTTGCTTATATTTACGTTGTACGACTACTTAATAGCACACCACAACCAAAGGCTAAAAATGCACTGTTTGTTATTTTAGAAAAAATAGGTTGTGCTTTTAAGCCTGACCATTTCTTATTTATATTTTTCGCGATATACGAATAAACTAAATGCACAGACATGACAATAAAACAAATTGTCAAAAACATTATTGTAAATTGCCAACCAATAGATGCGTCAGTTGCTATAAATTGCGGTAAAAAAGCTGAAAGAAAAATTATCGTTTTAGGATTACTTGCTGAAACTAAAAAAGCTTCTTTGCACACTTTATAATAAGAAAATTGTATTGGAGATATCTCTTCTATTTTCTCTGTATGGCTAGATCCCACTTTTGTAAGAAGGCCTGTTATACCAAGATAAATCAAGTAAGCCCCGCCTGTTAACTTTAAAGCGAAAAACAATATAGGGGACTTTTCTAATAATGCACCAGCGCCATAAGCAACTAATGTAATGATCATAAGCTGACAGATGAGATTTAACAGAATAGTAACGCTTGCTGCTTTATAACCATACTTAACCGCATTTTTTATCACCAGCAAAACATTTGGGCCAGGAGATAAAGTAATTGTTAAATAAGCTACAAAAAATAATAACCAAGTTTCAAAATTCAAAAGATAATTACCCTTTCATAAGTAAATTGATGTTACCCACAAAAACCGTGACAGCCGTAAACAGTCCAGTGCAGCAACTTATAGTTTGTTCCACCATCCTATTTCGTAAGCGCAGACTTCACTATTGTGAAACCAATTATGCCTAAAACAGCACCAGTAAACTTGTCTAAGTAATACGCTATTTTGGAGAACTTACGTTGTACCTTGCTTGTTGATAAAAGATAAATAATCGATAAATCCCATAAGAATACGACCAATGTCATCCAAACACCAAGCACCACTTTGAAGGTAAAGTTAACATCCTTCGTTAAAACAACCGTAAATAAACTCATGTAAAATAGTAGGTTTTTCGGGTTCAAAATACCTGACATAAATCCCGTCAGGTATTCGCGTGTGAAGGTTGTTTCTACATAAAGGCTATCTGTCTTGCTTAAAGCCAAATCCTTGTAACTGCTTTTCTTTGCTCGTAAAGCCATTATTGCCAAATAAATAAGAAAAAGACCGCCAGCCACTTTAAGAACGACCATAACCATCAAAGAACTCGCAAGAATGGAACCAACACCAATTAAACACAAACTAATGTACACTGCATTAGCACTAGCGATGCCAGCCGCCACACTAATGGATTTTTTACTTCCATTTTTAATTGCACTTTTTACCACAAGTATAAAATCAGGTCCGGGACTGATAAGTGCAAGGAAATGCGCTACAGCTACCGTCACAAACATTCCGAAAAGACTAATCTCCACCCTTAATCCTCCTTTTTATTTTCGATTTGTACTGACTATTGTCAAAAAATATAACGCCTTTCTCACCGGCGAGCAGTTAATGGGGTCAAATCTTTAATATTGATATCAAGATTAAAGACTTGACCCTGACATTTCTGACCCTGACATTTCGCTGACATCCTTACGACCTATCCTTATTAGTTAAGTGTGTTTTTTGAACCTTGGCTCAGTTAACTCTTTTAATACTTCCTCCATTGTTACAATGCCACCGTGTTGTTTTAGATTGCAATTAGCCAAATCTATCAACTGTTCTAAGATTTGATACATTTCCGTTAACCATCTATTGCAACCTATGGTTTCATCGTACAACGCTTCCTGGTTTTCACTGAACTCCCATGTATCGAAGCGATACCTTAAATCTACTGGTAGTTTTTCTAGCTTTAGTAAGTTCGATTTATGCTTTTCCATGAACTCGGCTGCTAAATATGGCTCAATTCGATTCGTCATTCGTTCTATATTATGCCGAAACTTTTCAATCCATTTTACTAGCGTTTTACCTTTTCTATTATTGAAGTCGTGATAGCATATCAGTGACTTTAGATCTGACTCGATCCCCATTCTCAGGTCAATGAAACACTTTGCTCGCCTAGACTTCGGCTCACCAAAAAGTGGTCCATCACTTTCCATACAAAACTTGTATCTAATGTTGAAGTCGATGGCATCATGGAGAAAATGACTGGAAACCTCCAAATATGTTGGTCGGGTAAAAATTTGATTTTGTTCCATAATGCTCCTAATACACTTAACGCCTCAAAAAAGTTAATGGGATCAAGTCTTTAACAAGATTAAATACTTGATCATGACATTTCGATAGATGAACCGCCCTGTGTGGAGCCGAATGCAGGGTGGTGTGGGGGCTGGAGGCTAGATATCTCAGGCTACCCGATTAGTTGCTCTGTAACCTATTAATCTATTTAAATAAAAGTAAATGATTGCATGAAATCGTTCACTTTTATTCTATAGTCATCAGTATCTTGGTATTGGCATATAAGGTTATATGCATTGTTTTCATATGTAAAAATGCGTGATTGTAATAATTTATTGCTTTTTGTTCGCATATTGAATTCATAACCACTTACACTTCCGTTATAAATAAACTCCTCTTTATTAATGCTACCTCCAAAGCCTTTTAGCAAATGTCTTTTGGCTACATCTATTTGATCATAGATATCTCCCGAGACTTCTGTTTGCTCTAAATAATCCGAAACCCCAACAGAGCACGCTAGTTCAGGACTTCGAACATAATAAGTAGTTAACTTAATTTTGCCAAATTCAGGTAAATCTACCGTTTGTGACTTTTCTTTAGGTTTGTTAGGGAACTGTACTTGAAACTTATATTCATCTGAATACACTTCACTAGATGATGATTTCATAAACCCTTCGGGGGATAGAAAAGCTTTATATCCCCCAAATGCGATCGCTAATATCACAATATATTTAAACATTAATTTTCCTTTTATAGTTTATAAAGTAAAGAGTTAACTAGACTAGCTTATCATGCAACTAACATCTTATTAGACGGAACAATTCCGTGTTTCCACAAGAAAAACGCCCATCAAACATTTGCAATAAAGATTAATTTTACGTCTTTTGTTGATTTTATCAAGCGTTTGTATTTTACAATAGGATCTAGCTATTGTAGAAAGGTGGAAAAGTTCCCTGTTTGCGGTGGAAACACGGAAAATCCTTATTACTGTAAAAAAGATCTGTCCACTGCCTTTTGCTGTTTTGTCGTTGTGCTTTTTGTCATTACAAAAAAATAGAGAGCAGGGCGCTGTATTTTGCTTATAACAAGCTGTTCGGTTAGGATATTTCCGTTTTCGTTTTTCCTGTTTGCTCGAGGACTTTAGCGAAATCACAAATGAAAAGTGTTAACGCCAAAAGATCAAAGCTTGACGATGGAAGCGCAGCTAACGCATTATCAGCATTATCCTTTGCATTTTATAAAAACTGAACCCGACTTAACTAGGAACAATAATGAAAATAATCTACAACGGTCCCGTTGACGGGCCTTTATTTGTTTTTGCACATGGTGCAGGCGCGGGCGCTGATTCCGTTTTTATGGAAAGCATCGCGCAAGGGCTGGCTTTGCGGGGGATTCGCGTGGCCCGTTTTAATTTCCCCTATATGCAGCAACGTATTGATAACGGCACGCGTCGACCACCGGAGCGGGCGCCTAAGTTAATTGTGCAATATGCAGCGCTGATTGCCGGCATAGAGCAACCTATGGTGATTGGCGGTAAGTCTATGGGAGGGCGTATCGCAAGTTTAGTGGCAGCGCAGTTATCCAGTGAAAAAGTGATTGCAGATGATAGTCTTATTAAAGGCGTTGCCTGCTTAGGTTTCCCGTTTCACCCAACTGGTAAGCCGGAAAAATTGCGCACTGAACATTTTCCATTAATTAAGCAGGATCTCTTAATTATTCAAGGTGAGCGAGATACCATGGGAAATAAAGAGGAGGTTGATAGTTATGGCCTGCCTGCCAATATTGAATGGTTATGGCTTGAAGATGGTAACCACGACCTTAAACCTAGAGTAAAGAGCGGATTTACCCAGCAAGCCCATTTACAGCGGGCAATGGATACACTGGCGGTATTTATTAAAAAGGCAATAACTAACTGTTAGCTTGATAGACGATAAAAAACTTTAATGTTAAGTGCCAAGATGATGTGTATTAATTGGCATAGATTGCATGCCTCAGCCATAGTTGTATAAAGCTTGGCGTTTGCTTGCAATCTTGATTGCAGAATGTATAGCCAAACTATTTCAAGATGCTGATTTCTGAGTCTTTAAGTTGCAGGTATGCAATTCTTAATATCAGGTATGGGTGCTGATAAGTGGGGTAAAGAGAATGATTTACCTAATACTGGCGGATTTAGTGCTGATAGTACACCTGCTGTTTATTATTTTTGCTCTCTTGGGCGGGCTATTGCTGATCTGGCGCGGCTCTCTGTTTTTTGTTCATCTCCCCGCCGCTATCTGGGCAGCGCTGATCAGTTTTAAGGGCTGGATCTGTCCATTGACCCCGCTGGAAAATCAGTTTAGGAGTCTTGCCGGGAGTGAGGGCTATACGGGAGGATTTGTCAGTCACTATCTAATCCCTGTCATTTACCCGGTCAATTTAACCCTCAATATGCAGATTGTAATTGGCATATTTGTCGTGGTAATTAATATCGGCATCTATTCTTTTGTCTATTATAAACGTATGACTAAGCAGAGTAGGAAACGAGGATGAAAAATGCCATGATTAAAATAGTGTTGTTCTATATTGGCTTGTGCCTCGTGCTGTTTATTATGCAGCGTAAGTTTTTATATTTTCCACAACCGCCAGCTGTAATCAGTGGTGTGACTGAAATCCAGTTTAATACGGATGGCGAGCAGTTAAGCGGCTGGGTGGTCAATGAGGGGAGTGCTAAGGCGTTAATCTATTATGGCGGCAATGCCGAAAGTATCGAAAACAATATTGCTTTTTTTAAGAGAGTATTGCCGGATTATAGCGTGTATTTAATTCCTTATCGGGGCTATGGTAACAGTACCGGTGATCCCAGCGAAGCGCATCTCTATCACGATGCTCTGCATATTTTTGATCGGGTAAAAGTTAACCATCAGCAGATATCTTTAATGGGCAGGAGTCTTGGCTCCGGCGTTGCCACCTATGTGGCGGTTAACCGGCTGGTGGAAAAACTAATACTGGTCACCCCTTATGACAGCATCTTAAATGTCGCTAAAAGTGTCTATTGGATGTTTCCGGTATCTCTGCTTATTAAAGATAAGTTCCAGTCAATAAAGCGGGTGAAAAACATTAGCGCGAAAACCTATATCTTTATTGCGGAAAACGATCGGGTGATCCCCCGGGCAAGAAGCGAGCGGTTAATTGCAGAGTTCTCAGATCAACTGATCGACTCTACTCTAGTCAGCGGAGCCGATCATAACGATATTTCGCTGTATCCTGAATACGTTGCCGGGTTGAAGCGCGCGTTGGAATAATCATAACCTGGGATAATTTCCAAGTGTAACATCTCATTCAGAGAAGCAATAATAGCCTGCTGTATTTTGCCTTGGAACAGAAATGTTCTGCTTAAGCCGATTGTGCACGGCTTTTTATTATCAGGCGGCTGCACCCTGCCAGCTGAAATGGCGGTTTGGTTTTTGGGTGACTAAGCCTTTTTCCAGTAAACCAAAAAATATCGTGTCAACTTCTTCGCCACTAATATTAAGCTTATTTGCAATTGCTTTTTTGCTGCAGCGAACATCACCTTTATGTAATATATCAAGTGCTTTTTGAAAGAGAATTTCGGGGCGAGTGATGCCCATCTCGACTTCCTCTGGAATATCGTTAACCTCAAGTTCAATTGGCTGTTTTGCACTGTTAGCATTATTCGTAAGCAACTCAGCTTGTTTTATTCTGCTTGCCATGGTTCGCGTAAATCTAATCTCTTCACCGATTAAACCGACAAAAAAAGCGGCGAACAGATCCAGTAATACGGATAAAAAGACTACCAGGCCAAGCTGAGCTTCCGCTGCATTAATATTAAGCCCATCAGCTAAGCTACCAATAAGCCCGAAGACAGAGCCTTGAGTGGCAACGGGTAAACTGTCTCTTTGTACTGCTAGCTCAACCTGTTGCTGTCTAAGTAACGCGTTCTCTTTTTGAATACGCGCAACCCCGGTAGCGATACGATTAAGTTCAATATATTTTTCGGCAGCAACATTGTTTAAATCAATCTGTTTCTCTATCGCAGTAATCTGCAAGTCAAATGCAGTAATCTTGCTTTGTTGGATATCCACATGTCGTTGCGCTGTATTAGTTGCACTATTGATACCACCGACACTGCCTCCAATCGAGATGGCAGCTAAAATAGAATAAAACGTAAACGCTGAAAAGGCCGCCGTTAAATTGCGTCTGGCAACGCGCTCACCAAACTCATACCACGCAAAAAACTTGCCTAACTCAAAAATCACAGCCAAAGCGCCAAATAGCACCTTCATCCAGGGATCATCGTCAATGGAGAGAAAGAGAAGTAGAGAAAATATAATTGAAGCTAAAATAGCTGCACCAGTAAAGCTGTATACCACAGTCATAGCAAAAGGGCCTTTAGCATGTCGTATACGTGTCTTTTTTAAATTACTCATGGCGTTATTCGTCTAAATAAGAATATTTGTCTAGAAACAGAACGGTCGATAATTCTATTTACAAATATTGGAATGAAAATTGTCGCGCATTGTAGAGGGCAAGGTAGAAAAAAGCCAGTAAGCACAAGGGTTATAGGTAATTACTTGGAGAAAAAGAAAATATTGTTCAATAAATGAATTGGATCGTCTATTTTCTTTGCT
>NZ_CEZLMY010000132.1:0-9647 GCF_983033635.1 Psychromonas sp.
TTAGATAAAAAGTGCGCAAAATTCAGTTGCCCGCAACAAGTATCGCTATACTTATCAGCATGAAGGATAAACAGCATGCCCGCATCACTCGTACGTTATGCTTTCGTTTTTACGAAGAGCTAAATGACTTCTTGCCTGAAGAACTGCGCAATATCATTTTCCCCTGGCAATTCACCGGAACCCCGTCAATTAAAGACTCCATTGAAGCTATAGGTGTGCCGCATACCGAAGTCGACCTAATCTTCGTCAACGGGAAATCGGTTGATTTCGATTACCTTGTATATGGTGGTGAGCATATCTGTGTTTATCCGTTATTTGCATCACTCGACATTAAGCCGATAGTTCACCTTGGGGCTAAACCGTTACGGGAAAGTAAATTTGTTGTGGATGTAAATTTGGGAAAGTTAGCGTCAAAGCTGCGTCTGCTCGGTTTTGATACTTTATATAGAAATGACTTCCCTGATAGCGAAATTGTTGAACTCTCTTTGCGTGAACAACGCATTATTTTGACTCGCGATAAAGGTATTTTAAAATACACGGCGGCAACGCATGGCTATTGGGTTCGCGATGATAATCCCAAAAGGCAATTAAAAGAGGTGCTTCACCGTTTTCAACTGCACAACTGTTTTCGCCCGTTGACACGTTGTTCAGATTGCAATGCGCAACTGCAGCATATTGATAAGGCGCTTATCAAGGAGCGTTTACCTGATGACACATTTCAATATTATAACGATTTTATGCTCTGCAGCGGCTGTAAAAAAATCTATTGGCAAGGTTCCCATTATCAGCGCATTTGTAAATATATTGACGAATTAAAAACAGATTAAGTTTGCAGGGCTTATTTGCCGATCGGCAGTTATATCATTAATCCGCAAAACTAATTGATCTGTTTTTATATTTTCAAGCGCGCTTTTAACCGCGCAATGCAAGAGGCAAGGCTGAAGCCTCACTTCCAAAATAGATCTCAATATTAAGCGGATTGCTATTAATGAGAGCAGGCTGTTCCGAAAAGGTTTTCAACTGCATGTATTAAAAATGATATTTAACGCAGAAATACACGGAAATAGCTGCACTGTATCGATTTGCTTATCTCGAGTTGAGGTTATTTATCAGATGGCGTTAAAAAGCATCTGCTTTCACCGGAAAATGATGAAAACAGATGTTTTACCCCTAAAAATAGCTAATTTATAGAGAGCCGGAGATGACCTGTATAAATAGGGCTAAAATTTAAATTTGCCACTTTTTGCCTGTTCTTTCCCAGAATCTGGGTGCACCAATATTTGTGCCACGAATATTACCGTGTGACATTTTGGCGACCAGATTGCTATATTCCTGATGACTTAGTTTAAGCAAATTTGTATGATCTCCCGACTCAATATAAATCGATTCGGCAGATAATAAACTCTCATCGACTAACATGGTCATGTTATAAGGAGTGCCTATTGCCGGGATCGCTCCTTGAGAACAGTCCGGAAATAAATCCCGCAATTTATGTTCATTGACCAAATGATAATTCTTACCTGTAAGCTCGTTAACATCGGTTAATGAGAGACGACTGTTTGCAGGCAGAGATGCCATCAGATAATCACCATCTTCACTTTGTAATACAACAGCTTTAGCGACGTTTTCTGCAGGTAGGTGAGCCGAGCGAGATGAGTCTAATAATGTTAAGGCCCGGCGATGTTTAATTGTGTCATAGTGGATATCTTTATTCGCAAAATATTCTTTCAGTGTGATTGCAATAGCCATATATACCTCCTAAAAAACACTAAAGAACAAGTTTGAGTATAGCATAAACCCCGTATTGCCAAGGAAATAACAGCTAATGCTATAGCTAAAGTTAAAGGCGATTTAAATGATCACCTTTAACTGCTAATATCTGATTGTTAATTCAAATATTTCGTTTGATCTCATCGAGTTGCTCTTTATTAATTTCTCCTTTTGCATAGCGCTTTTTGGCTATTTCAAGTGCGGACTCTGTTGACGTTTTATCTCCCCGCGAACTTTGAATTAGCCATACAACAACTAATACCATCAGAATCCAAAAAAATATCATAGGTAACCCCATTCCTATTCCAATTTCATGCCAGCCAAACATATTGCCTCCTAAATGCATGATTTACATTATTCACATTATTTACTCAGCGCTTTCTGGTTGCTGTTGCGTAAAATTGTAACGACAAGGTGTTTGATTTGTGAATCGGTGCATTAATCCAGGATTGTTGTACTGTTCAGCCATCGTTTGTCGCCTCAATTGTGAATTGTTGTGCATTGCTGAGCGATTAAAATGCTGCGGCATGTGAATTTGATTATTCATTCCTCCATACATTGCGTTATTCTGATGCCACTGATTGAAATTACCAGCTCGTTGCCCATGCGCGATAGCGACAATCGGTAGTGATAAAGCAATAATCAGTGCAACCATTATAGTGTTAGTTTTCATGGCTTATCCCTCCTCTATTATTTATACCTTAATTAAAGCAAAAAGAGGCGGGGAATGTGTGTCTGGAATCTTTTATTTTCTTTCAAAGTATGTCAGTTTCTTAAGCTGACATACTTTGAAACACTTGAAAATTGAGATTGGTGTATAGTGAAGTTATAGAGCATATTTATGAGTAAAACAGATGCAATCAGCTAATAGAATTTTAGTCGTCGATGATCATGCGGATATTCGTAATTTACTGCAACGTTTTCTGACACAACATGGATATAACGTACACACAGTTGCTGACGGCAAACAGATGGAAACGTTTCTTGCGCACTATGCAAGCGATCTCATCGTGCTTGATTTAATGCTGCCCGGTAAAGATGGCCTGACTTTATGCCGTGAACTGCGTGCCACATCCAATGTGCCCGTGATCATGCTGACCGCGCTGGGTGAGGAATTAGATAAAATTATCGGTTTAGAATTAGGTGCCGATGATTATTTAGCCAAACCATTTAATCCAAGAGAGCTGTTAGCGCGAATCAAGGCGGTTTTACGCAGGCACTATTCCATACCATCCGTTGCTTCCGGTATCTGCGACGGTAATTCGCCAGTAAAGTATACTTTTGCAGCCTGGACATTTGACATTGCCACTCGAGAACTGCTTAGCCCGGATAAATGCTTAGTCTCACTGACATCAACAGAGTTTTCACTTTTACAGGCATTTGTCAGTCACCCGCATGTTGTACTCAGCCGAGAGGAGTTATTAAACTTAGTCAAGGGGCGGGGAGGCGATGTTTATGACCGTTCCATCGATACATTAATCAGCCGTTTACGCAGAAAAATTGAACCTGATCCTAAAAAACCGCGTTTTATTAAAACAATCTGGGGTGGAGGTTATCAATTTAGTTGTGAGGTTGAAAATGGCTAGCTGGTTTAAAAGCAGAAGTTTACTGCTGCAGATTAGTTTAATTATGCTGTTGGGATTCAGCATAGGAACATGGCTGTCCGTGCAGTTAGTGACCGATGAACGCGAGCAAAATATCAATCGAATTTCCAGTTCAGTCACAATAAACCGGGTGATTGCTCTTTTAGAAATACTCGCAAGTGTTCCTGACAAACTGCACAATAATATTGTTAAGGCCAGCCAAGGTTCAGATCTGCAGCTGTCTATTGATTCTTTTCCTATGACTCAAGCCAACGAATCAGTGAAGCTTTCTAACGCGCTGCTTTTAAAGTTTTCCAAAGTGCAAGCTGCAAATATCCGCCTTAAAGCAATTCAAAGTGAAGAAAACAGTGCAAAGATTAACAGTATGCATCCAATGAGGGGGCGGCACTCCGGGAAACGCCAGCAAGCGATGCACAAGCAATATATTGGCTATCTGCCGACGCTTGCCGGCTCTGTACAACTTAGTTCTGGTAATTGGTTGAATTTCACCTCTTCTATTGAAGAAAAATCAACCCAGTGGTCATGGTCGTTGCTTTTATCTTTGTTAAGCATTGCAATATTAACCACGTTTTTAATGCTATGGACAATAAAACACTCACTAACACCTGTGAAAGAGCTTGCCAATGCGGCTAGGCGAATGGGGACTCATCGAGATTTCACTCCACTGCAACTTGATGCGCCAAGTGATATCCAGCCAACCATTCAAGCATTTAATAAAATGCAGTTACAAATTCAGGAATACCTAGAAGACCGCACTAAAATGGTGGCAGCTATTTCTCATGATTTACGTACGCCCATTACAAGCTTGCGACTGCAGTTAGAGTTTATTGAAGAAAGTGAAGATAAAGCGCAAATGCTTAATACACTGCTTAATATGGAAAAGATGATCGGGGCAACGCTTGCGTTTGCGCGGGATCATGCTGAACTTGAAGCGCTGAAAAAAGTTAATCTGGACAGTTTAATTCAGACAATTATTGATGATTATCATGATCGCAATATTAGAAATATAAAATATGATCAGGACAGCGCGATAACTGGCAAGGTTCCTCCGATCAACCTACGACGTATGATAGAAAATCTAGTTAATAACAGTCTTCAATATGCGGATGATAATAAGCCTGTTTGTATTTCCATATTAAGCAGACAGTCTGATAATAAACTGACCATTCAAGTGATCGATAACGGCCCCGGGATTGAGGAGAGCAAGCTGCAGGAAGTGCTAAAGCCATTTGTTCGCTTAGATCGAGCGCGAGATACTAACTTATCCAATGTAGGCTTGGGTTTATCAATTACCCATTCCTTAATCCAGGCATATGGCGGTCAGTTAACTTTGAAAAATATAAGCGGGGGCGGTTTGTGTGCCGAGTTAATGTTTCCATCTGCCGCAGATATGAAACCTTAAAATACACTGCAGCATGATATTAGCTTATCTATAGAACGGCTTACAACTATGCTGGTACAAACACATTTTTGTAGTGGTGCAGTAAACTTGCTCACACTTCTTTAGGAGTATCAGTAATACCAATCCGCAAAACTAATTGATCTGTTTTTGTATTTGGAAGTGCGGTTTTAACCGCGCAATATCACAGGCGCGACTGAAGTCGCACTTCCCCAAATAGATCACAATATTAAGCGGATTGGTATAAAAGCTTTCTAAGCGCTATCTGTATATAGCGGCTTAAAATAATCTAGCCACTACGCATAATGCGGATAAACTGGCTGATACATCTGCTGGTGAATATCCGCGAGAATATCATCAGGCCGCTCACGATTTGTCAGCCCCTGTTGATAAACAACATCAGCGACTGCAGCGGCAATAAGTGTTGAGACTTCGCGTATTTTAGACAGGGCAGGGTAGACCCTTCCTAACTTCAAATCGTCTTCAGTCACCAGATCGGCAAGTGTTTGCGCCGCGATTAAAAACATCTCATCAGTGACCCGTTGCGCCTTACTGGCAACAATTCCCAGACCAACACCGGGAAAAATATAGACATTATTACCTTGCCCGGAAACAAAGGTATGATTTTCTATCTGCACTGGATCGAAGGGGCTTCCGCTGGCAAACACTGCCATACCATTACTGCTGCGATAACATTGCTGTGCAGTGCATTCTGCCTTTGAAGTGGGATTGGATAACGCAAAAATAATCGGCTGTGTATTTATCTCGAGCATTGCTTTTATGACCAGCTCGGAAAAAGCCCCGGCCTGCCCGGACGCTCCAATAATTGCAGTTGGTTTTATCTGCCTAATTGCCTGAAGAAAATCAGTTGTACTACTCGCTTTATGCGCATAAGGCTGTTTTTGCTGCGCTATATTTTCTCGTTCACTGGTAAGTAATCCTTTTGTATCGAAATACCAACAGCACTGTTTTGCTTTTTCTATCGCCATACCTTTGGCGACCATAGCCGCGACCACTGTATTACCGATACCGATAGCTGCCTGACCTGCACCAAAAAATAAAATCCGCTGCTCCTCAAATACGCCGCCGGTAATGCGCAATGCGCTCAGTAAGCCGGCCAAGCCTACGGCACCCGTTCCCTGAATATCATCATCAAACAAACAGCTTTGCTCTCGATAAACTTGCAGCAGCCTGAAGGCGTTTAGATTACCAAAATCTTCCAATTGAATCAGTACGTCAGGAAATTGCTTCTCGGCAGCGGTAATAAACTCTTCAATTAATTGATCATATTTATTACTACGTTCCCGGCGGCGTTCCAAACCGATATAAAGCGGATCATTGAGCAGCGTTTCATTATTTGTACCGACGTCAATCGTAATCGGCAGGCATTGTGTGGGGTGAATTCCCGCACAAGCAGTATACAAAGAGAGTTTTCCAATTGGAATCCCCATACCATCGGCGCCCTGATCGCCCAGGCCCAAAATTCTTTCTCCATCGGTAACGACAATAACTTGAGCCTGTTTGTGAGGCCAGTTTTTTAAAATTTCTGCTATGCGGCCACGATCATTAAGCGAAATAAACAAGCCTCTGGGGCGCCGGAATATATGTCCGAATTCCTGACAAGCCTTACCGACTGTCGGTGTATAGATCAGCGGCATCAGCTCTTCGATATTGCTCATCAAAACACGATAAAACAGAGATTCATTGCGATCCTGAAGTGCAATTAAAAAAAGATATTTTTCCAGATCTGTAACCTTGCTGCGAATATTGCCGAGCACCCGCAACTCCTGCTCTGCAATGGTATGGATACGGGGAGGAAGCAAACCTCGCAATCCCAGCAGATCACGCTCTGCATCGGTAAACGCAGTTCCTTTATTGCGAACCGGATCATGTAACACCTTAACACCGCGAGATAATTTATCATCAGCTAACTCAGACATAGCAAATCCCTTCCTGTTTTTATCGCCCTGTGCGGCGATAGTATCCGCAAAATTGCGGATGAACGAATACACTTCGTTCAGTAAATGTGTTTTATGAGCCGTTAAATTTTTCCTGTCCCGAAAGCAAACAACACAGCCCGAGTACATAATTGCATCATAGTAGAGAATGCGCATTTTTCTAATCAAATAACAGAAGTTGCGCTGGAGCTCAGCTTTATAGAGATAAAGCGACCTTGTATATCTTTGTGGTGAGTGTTCACCATCCGTCTCGACTGCACTCACTTTCAATATAACTTAACGCTATCTATCCACAGAACAGTCATATTCCACATAAAACATGTGTGTGTGTTTGTTTGTTTGTTTTTTGATTAAAAAACAGCCGGAAAGCTAGTCTTTATACAGCTCTTTGATGGGTTTTTTACCTCTTGGCACAATAGTTTGGATGGGGAGCTTTACAGTCTCCCAGTTTGTTTTGTAGGTGATTGATATTTGATTAAATTGGCTATGGCAAGCTTATGTCAAGTAGTTGTGATAATGATAAAAATGAGATCAGAAACATACAATGAACGTTATTTGTGAGTCATGAAACATTGATATAAATAGTTGCCTAACGTAATCTTTTTAATCGATTCTGGGCCTCATGCTCACATAACTATAAAAAGAATATGACTATGATATCATTAGCTTGCGATGTGATTGCTGAACAATTTGACTCTCCAGCATATCAACTACTCGAAAAAATTGGCGAAGGCGGTTTTGGCCGTGTTTATCGTGCAAAACAGAATAATACCGGGCAAATCGTTGCCATTAAATTTTTATCGGTTAGCCCTGAATTTGATGATGCGAAAAGAGTACGTTAT
Organism: Psychromonas sp.; assembly: GCF_983033635.1. Taxonomy (NCBI): domain Bacteria; kingdom Pseudomonadati; phylum Pseudomonadota; class Gammaproteobacteria; order Alteromonadales; family Psychromonadaceae; genus Psychromonas; species Psychromonas sp. The sequence continues at coordinate 7,574 of NZ_CEZLMY010000132.1, forward strand.
ATCGAACGCTTTGAGCGTGAAACCTTATTAGGCAGCCGTCTGCAACACCCTAATATTGTACGTTTATTAGATAAAGGCAGTTGTGAAGATCTGCTTTATGCGGTTTTTGAGTATGTTGACGGTAAGACATTAAAACAAACATTGGCTGAATCGGGGACTTTATCAGCTGTTGAAACCGCTGAAGTTATGACACAAGTCTTAGATGCTTTAGCCCATGCGCACCAGCAGGGGGTTATCCATCGTGATATAAAACCCGCCAATATTATGCTTAGTAAAAGTGGCGCTAAAACGCATGCTAAGGTATTAGATTTTGGGATCGGTACCTTAGTTAATGAAGCGCGTCTGCAGGATTACAAAAGTATCACGCTGACCCAGGAAACCTTAGGAACTCCCTCTTACAGTGCGCCGGAGCAACTTAGAGGCGAGCCACCAACATTAAAAACCGATCTTTATGTTTGGGGGCTGGTATTTATTGAATGTCTCACCGGACAGCCAGCAATGTCGGGCAGCAGCCTGGCATCGGTGTTCCATAAACAACTCAGTCAGTCGAATGTACCGCTACCGGCCACTATTGTTGGTCATCCAATCGCAGCATTGCTGCGACGTGTACTGCAGAAGAAAGCCCATGAGCGTAGCGTTAATGCGCAAGAGTTATATAAAGAGCTTGCGCAGATTAACTTTTCCAATCTTGTTGGAGATATCGCCGCTGCACAAGAGCACAAAAATCATCATGATATCACTGTGTTAAATAGCGACTTTGATGAGACCATTATTCATGATAAAGCTGCATATCACACAGGATTGACCGAGCGTAAACAGATAACAGCGCTGAGTATTAACTTAAGCGCGCATGCAGTTTCAGATGAAATTATCGACTATGAAGTCGTCGATACACTGCTTCGCGATCAGAAAAATCAATGTCTGGATACGGCAATCCGTTATGGCGCCTATCATGTAGGCACACTTGCAGACAGCTTACTGTTCTATTTTGGTTATCCTGCGGTGAGTGATAATGACAGTCGACTGTGCGCCCGCACCGCATTGGATATCATCAGTAGTTTAAATAAACGCAATGCATTACTTAAAACCACTCAAGGAGTAGAGCTGGATGTTCGTATCGGTATTCATACCGGTTTTGTAACCTGTCATGCCGATGCGACACCGGAAGGCAATACTGCCAATATCGCCATGCAGCTTGCGCGTTTGGCATGCAAGGATAAGATACTCTGTTCAGATGTAAGCCAAAAAATGCTGCAGACATATATCGAATTTGAACCTGCACAGAGTCGAGTTTTGGGCGTTAACAGGACAGAAAGCGCACTGTACAACTTGACGGCAGAACGTTACGTTGAAGCCTTTGGTTTCCTGCGCGGCACACAAAGTAATCATGCCTTTATCGGGCGTGAACAGGAGCTTAAGCAGTTAATTCAACAGCTCAATAACAGCTCATCAGAAAGCGAAACGGCAGACAAACTGGCGCATGTTTATGGTGAAGCGGGAATCGGAAAATCCCGTCTGATCTTTGAGCTTAGAAATAGCGCCAGGCAGATGATTCATTACGTGGCGCAGTGTCTGCCTGAGCATCAAAACAACGCCTTATATCCTATTTTAAATGTTATTAAATACAAGTATTCATTAGATGCATTAGCCCCGGAGAGTGCGCTGCAGAAACTTCGTCATGAGATAGTGAAGTTAGAGCAGGTAAAAGAGCAGGATGCCGTTCCAGTGCTCTGCGCCTGGTTAGGTTTACCGCTTCCTGATGAGATACCTCCTACCGCGCTTAGTCCGGAACTGCAAAAACAGGTTTTATTTGAAACCTTAATCACACTGCTGGTTTGCAACGACACGCTAGGTACACAGCAAGCAAATCTGTTTATTTTCGAAGATATGCACTGGGCAGATCCAACCAGTATCGAGTTTATCGCCAGCTTGAGCTGTGATAAACGTTTTATTGCTGCAAACAATCTGTTTATCAGCAGTTCACGTCAGCCATTACCAGAGTCATTAAGCGATTCTGGATTTCAGTTGCTCAAGTTAGTTAAGTTGACTCAGGAAAATACCCGCGAGTTTGTGC
>NZ_CEZLMY010000133.1:0-9611 GCF_983033635.1 Psychromonas sp.
TATTAATAATCCAACGAAATGAAGAATGTAAACAAAAGGCTTTCTTTCTTGCTGATGGGCACTTTATAGAATCTATATTACAAGTCAAGAGTTGTTTTAAAAACAAACAACCAACATTCCTTAAAACATACACTCGTGTTTGAGTGAATTTTGCCACACTTTTAGATGTCTAAGAAAAATACTATAAGGCGGTTTGTGCCCCAAGCGAGATAACTTTAAGAAAAAAGCCTCAACACAGTGTTGAGGCTTTTTCGTATTTATAAGCAGTTATTTGCTCTCTTGTAGTTTAGCTTTTGCAGCTTCTACTTTTGAAAAATCTAACCTTAACTCTTCAACGGCTTGTTTGATCAAATCAGGGTTGGTCATCACCATCATCATCAGCGGTTGCAATTTCTCTTGAGGAATACCTAAGCTTTGAATGATGGTCATTGCAGCTAACGGATTTTGCGTTAAGGCTTGAAATACTTCCGTGATTTTCTCATCATTTACATTGTGATCTTTTAGGGTTTGAATAATTGGGTTCATTAGAATTTCTCTTTAATATTGATGCGCCACAATTTACCTTATTCTCACACTGATTGCGATATTATCCCCCGATAAGTTGATGTTCACGGCAATGAGGAGTTAGCCTGCAAGGCTATAAAACTTGCAGTATTTGCTCTGTGCTTAGTCGTAATTTTGGCAAAGGCTGATTATAGTATTGCTATTTATCGTGATAACCAATCGCTAAAGCCACATCACACACATATCCACCTAACTCTGGAGCAAATATTTAGCTGATCAGTTCGCTGTCGATCCCTTCCTTCGTCGTGGAGTCGATATTAAGGAGAGTGAGGGTATGCAGTGTATTACCCAGTGCAATGTAGGTTTTGGCTTTTGACCAAGCGGCATTATTGCATGTGTGATTGTGTTGGCACAGCAAATTGGCCACATTTTTAGAGGTATCAGTGAAAACATTCTATCTCGCTTTGTGCCCCTTTCCGCCTTAGAAACCTAACGCACAAACGCGCCCAATACGACTCAAAAACAGATTTGCTGAGATAGAATATTAACGCCAACAGCAGGCGCGCCTTATGGCGTCGCCTAACCGTTATTATTATGTGTAGCTACTTAAAATTAAATCGGCACAACGTTATTTGCGCACGGTCCCTTCTGACCTTGTCCGACTTCGAATTCTACTTTCTGGCCTTCATCGAGCGTTGCATAACCACCGGTCTTAATTTCTGAGTGATGCACGAACAGGTCTTTCCCCCCATCGTCTGGAGTGATGAAACCGAACCCTTTGTCTGCATTGAACCACTTTACTGTACCATTACTCATACCGTACTTCCCATTTTAGGTTAATATTAGCTTTATCGCAGTATTCTGTTTTTCTGCAATAACTTAAAAAAAATAGCACATGTGTAAACTCGGAAATGCTAGTCGTTTGCTGTTCCTAAAAGGATATTAGACTGCGTACTTACCAATACCCATTGGCTATCAACTAAATTGTAGTTCAATGCAAAAAAAAATTAAATTAAGCAGTTAATTAAGCTCTGTTAATATTATAAAACTAGCATCGCTTATATGGGTAGTCCGTGCATCTGCATTTATAGAAGTATCTATTCAGCAGAGGCAGAGTATAAACTTGAAGTAACATTCCTAAGCCGATTTGTGCCCTTTGCAAGGTAGAACATTGGAGCCGTTAACGCCCCTATTTCGACTTGGAAGTCCATTATTTAAAAATTGAATTGATTCAAATGTTATCAAAAAGAGCGTTTATTCTTCCTATACTCAACATCGCTAGTTAGGCGTATAACTAAACTTCTGACCACCTATGCTGGCTTCGTACATTACCCCTCCCTTAGCTAAAGTAAATACAGCATAACCATTTACATAATGCGCTTTGCCTTGTTTGCTACCCGCTGCCGCACCGGTACCAGATGTTCCTGCTTGAGCAGATGCACCAGCAGTAAGAGCGACAGCACTCGCTTGTGCACCAAATTCGAAGCTGCCACTGGTAAACTCATCATAGGCGCGTTTATCTTGCAAGAAGAGAATTTGGCTAAAAACTTGACCGCCTAATTGAAAACCTATAGTTACTTGAGCCATCTTAACTTTGCCAGTTGCTTTGCCATGCATGTAAACTTTGCCTTCACCGTAGGATCCACCAATACCAATGCCACCTTTACCAATGTTTGGGAAAATCGCATAACCATAAGCATTATTAAAAAACGAGGTGGTTCGATCAGATTTTTTAAACTGCAGAATAGATGCTTGATACTCGTCAGCAAAAACCTTAAAGCTTAATGCCCAAACACCGATACATAGTATTAACCACTTTTTCATACTCTTTTGCCCTTAAATTTATTGAGAGTGTACAGAAGCAGACACGGTGGATTTTAAAAAAATTGCCTGTCCAACCTTTTTAAAAGTAATAAAATAGTAGGTATGATTAATAAATTAATCAAAAAGCTTCCTAGTGCAGTTTTTTAACTATATGGCCGCAACTATCTAATTCATCCATTTTGATTAGTGAAACTTGCTCATTATGTTGCTTTTAAATAGCGAAGTACAACGAGCAAATTTGACCAACTAGATAGAATACAACGATATATTAATTAATGTTCATCTGAAGTGGTTAGTTAATTTTGGCTAGGATTTTATCGATATTTAACGAATTTTCTAAGGCTTTGTGCCCTTTGCGACTTAGAAAGCTAACTCACTTTCGCCCCCAATATAAGATGAGTTGTCTACAAATTTGTGGCCAACATTACTTAACCACTACAATACCTTGTTCCACATATTTTGCTGTTTTGCAAAAGAAAAATATTCATAAGGATGCCAACACTTCGGGATCAAGTCGAGTTGCTCATGTCGCTCTTCAAAGTTGCTCCAGAGTTTACTCAGTATTCCTTTGAGTCTTTCAGGGCTAACCTTCATCAATTTTTTTCGTGCATCCGGGAAATATAAGTTATTACCTGGCGCTATGTTAAGATCCCCACCTGATGAGATGAAAACCTGGTTTTTCGTGGCAATACGGCAAATAGGGCTGTATGGTTCTTGAGGATAGAGTGTATTTACTACGGCGAACTCGTATCTCTCCAAATCAAATCCCTTCGAGTTTTTGGGGATATAAGTAATGCCATAGCCTTGAGGGAATATACCAGTGATTTTGAGTAGGCTCTCTACCACTTGCTTGTTAATAGAGCCTCTTTCAACGCCTTTGTTTAGTATTTGAAACCCTTTGGGAAGGGAGGCATAAGTGAAATTTCGTTTGCTGGATAGGACCACAGAAGTGTAAATTTGAGGGACCTTAATTAGGTTACCAATGCCCTGTTTAGGATTGAGAGAGCTTTTCAACAACAAACGAATAAAGACAAATTTTTCTTCTTCCTTCTTGTTAAATATTTCTCTTTCGGCTTTTGAGCCTCCTATATATTTATCAAGCCCCAAACCATCCATTAGATAGTTTAACGTTTGTTGATAATTGCATTTTAACAAGGCTAATCTTTCATCTGTGCTTAATACTCTGAATTCGTCTGCATCACCCGACTTTCCTTTCAATATCTGTTGTGCAATAGGGTGGCAAATACCGACATTGTGTAATAGAGAAGTCATTAATAAAGGGATTTGTACTTCCAACCTAAAGGGGGGGACTTCTTCAGTATCGTCCGGCAAGGTCCATTTCAGAATATACTCATTGCCCATTTGTTTATCTTCGAGTAGTTGATCAAGCAGTTTCAAACTGAGTACGGCTTGGTATAAGTGCTGATTTTGTCGATTGTACTGCAAGGCAGGATTTATTCCTTCAGGCACCCTTAACGATAGAGTACCGAGTAACTTAGCAATTTTTTTATTGGTGCCATCCCTGTTTTGCCCAATACAGAAAGATAAAATTTCATCGCATATACTTTTTAGTTTATGTAAACGAGCCAACCGTTCTTCATCCAGTTTATATTCAAACGACTTAATTTTTTTAAGATTCTGTTCTACCTTATATTTCAGTTTTTTGACGTTTGCTGGTTTGCTATTAGCGGATAAATTCTGCTGTGCAGTAGTTAAGTCCTGATGCAGTGTTGCTAAATTTTTTTCTATCTCCGGTAATTGGGCAAAATAAGCAGCCGCTTCTTCATATACAGAATCTTTTAGTGGTGATGACGTATCAATTTTTTTAACTATATTGCTAATAGCTTTAGTACTTGAAGATTCACTTGTCGTATTTTTTTTCATGTAATAACTTACCGCTATAGTTAATGAAACTCATTTTATGAGCTTAGCATTTTTTTCCCCAAAGACCATTTGTGTAAGGTATATCAACGCGATATATACTCAATTTGTGCACCTAACTATTTTTTATAATAGCTCTGTGTATTGATACATCAGATTGATTTAGATAAAAAAGCAAGCAGTCATTATATCCATCAATCTAAATTTTCATGTCGCTTGATACCATCAAACATTCTTTAGTTAATTCTACTAAATACTACCCAAATAATAGCTGTAAATATTATGCTCGTTGATTTTATCTTTCATATGTAAAATCGTGTTTTTAAGAAAAAAGTAGCAACATTCGCAAGACAATTCGGTTTGGTTGATGATGATTGTTTATTCCCGAAAGCAAACCAGATAAATTAAATTTCAGCATCACATTAGAGCAAATATTCTAAGTCGGTTTGTGCCCCTTTCCGCCTTAGAAAGCTAACTCGCAAACGCCCTCAAGCGGCTTACAAATCCATAAAACCGTAGCCAGTTTTACTTGACCACTTCAATTAGACGTTCACTAACATGGAACTGGGATTAATAGGCAGGCTTAACAGGATATGAATTGATGTAATCCCCTTCAAAAAGCATGTATTTGGGAGCTAGTTCAACTAGGTTACCTATCTATTTGGGTAAAGACTATATAGCAATCTAGGGGTATCGCCGAGCGTTCAGTAATTTATACGTCTCAAGTCCCCCTGAAGCGGACATTGCCAGAATCTAGTTTTTGGTCTAAACCTAAAGAAAAGATCACAGGGCATGATTAATGACCGTTGAAGGTAACAGGCAATTAGTTTCCATCAAGTGGTATTCTCTGGTAGCTGGAGTTATTGGATTCACGAGTTATTGGTCTTTTTTTATCTATTGGGCTGCCACTACAAAAAACGACCTTGGTGGCGTATATATCACTTTGGTCATCGTAATTGTGCTGTTATCCGAGACCATCCTTAGTATTTATGACAAAAAGATAAAATTTTTCGGTCCTACAGGTCTTGGCATAATGCTAGGGTGGTTTATTGAAGTGATTTTTACAGGGCTCAATCCTGATATCTCACCTGCAAGCCACCAGCTGCTTCCACTAGAACCCATCATCCTCATATTTATGATCGTTCCAACTTCATTCATTGGAAGTGTTTTCGGCAAAATAATTTCCAAGTTCTTGGTCAGTAGAAAAAATTCTACTAACAACAGAAGGTGGATTAATTGGCTATTCGTTACGGCATTTATTCTAGCTCTCGCATCGCCTATCATGCACCCTCTTGAGAAAGCTGTTAAGGAGTACAGAGCCAAGGCAAAGATTATCGAAATAACTCATGCTCAATTCAGGTATTACCACGATCATCCAGATGAGGGATTTTCCTGCAATATTTCCAAGCTAATAGGCGGCAAGTCATATACCTATAATGACCAACGTGGGACATATGAGGCTCAATATAAATTAGGTTATGCTCACCGTTTATGGTGTTACCCCAATACAAAACCAAGAAATGCTTTTTTCCTGGAGGTTTCGCCTTATAGCGTATCAACTAGCGGAGATGTGGCATATTGTTCAGATGAAAGCGGCTTGGTACGTTCAATCTCCCGAAAAGATGAGCGCAATTGGGGAAGGAACTGCCGTGAATCCAACAATATAATAACAACCATTATGCCATCAGGTCGGCACTAAGAGATTTCTCATTCTATATGGCATTTTCTATGTCACACGTTGAATGACCTTTATTGGCTAATAGCTGTAGTTCAGGTTTTTAGAAATACTATCCAATTAGTCGTCATATCGTCATAAATAAGATGATGAAATATTAATCGGCATAGCTAATTTGGCTATGTTTTTAGAGACACCAGTAAAAATATTCTAAGGCGCTATGTGCCCCTTTATACGACTTACAAACCAACAAATTTATAGCCAATACTACTTGGTCATAGCACTTTGAAATTAGCAAAAAAAAATGGCAAACCCGCAAAGGTTTACCATTCTCTTAAATATTAATTCAGCTCTGTGTAGGAGCTAAAATATCACAGCAAGTTAAATCGCTACGATATTTTCTGCGTTCGGGCCTTTTTGACCTTGGCTTACAGTGAATTCTACTTTTTGGCCTTCAGCTAGAGTTTTGAAACCTTCGCTAGCGATAGCGCTAAAGTGAGCGAATACATCTGGACCAGATGCTTGCTCGATGAAACCAAAACCTTTAGATTCGTTGAACCACTTAACCGTACCTTGAACTTTAGACATAATAATATCCTGTAATTTTAATGTTAGATTGCCTTAATAGGCTTGAATAGCGTAAAAACAGACTGGAACTTAAAAACTACAGAGCGAGGTATTATTAATAAAACAACGAAATGGAGAATGTAAACAAAAGGCTTTCTTTCTTGCTGAGGGGCACTTTATAGAATCTTAAATGAAAGTCAAGGGTTGTTTGAAAAACAAACAGCCAACTAGCTGTAAACATACACTCGTGTTTAAGTAAATTTTGCCACACTTTTAGATATCTAAGAAAAATACCAGAAGGCGATTTATGCCCATATACGACTTGGAAACCAGATCAGTAAAATTTATCCTCGCTTGGAAGTGAACTTCCGTACAGGAGCTGTTGCGATTTATTATACTAACCAGTTTCGTAAATAATCTGCTATAGGGCTATGTAGACGATAGAAATATTTTCAGCACTCACATGGAAAAATAATGACTTAAATATCCCAGAAAAAACGTTTTTTATTTTTATCTTGTGCACCGAGTTTTCTATAAAAACCGATAGCGTCAATATTTTCAACGGGTGTCTGCCATTGAATCTCTGAGAGACCTAATTCTTTTGCATAGTCAGAAGCTGTGTTCATGAGTTTTCTGCCGACACCGGAGCCCCGCAGTTCAGGCCTTACAAATAAGCAGTCTAAATAGAGATAACTTTCCATATCCCAGGTTGAATATTGTTTTAGCAGGCTCATATACCCCTGCACTGAGTTGTTGATCTCAACGACAAAAATGACCGCTGGATGAGTACCTTTTTCTAACTGTTCAAATTGATGTGTGATCTGTAGATCATCTCCCTCATATAAAGCATGTTCCCTAAACAGCCTTGCTAAAATAGACGAATCATCAACTCTGCTTTTACGAATGTTTATGTTTTGATTCATTATTTTTCCACTCATCTATGGTGATCAGTAAATGCGGTTTTGTTATAAAACCGCAAATATGTACAAAAGTGTTAGCTTTGCGCTTCACTCATACGACGGTTAACTGGGTAACGTTCAAAATCTTCCCAATAGTGAATACCGCCTATCATCTCTTTGACAGCAAATCCTAGAGCAGATATTTTCATAGCAGCTTTGGTCGCGCCGTTACAGCCGGGCCCCCAGCAGTACACCACAAATACAGTATCTTTATCATACTGTGCAAATGTTTGTTCGTTTATCTGACTGTGCGGCATATTTACAGCAGTGATGGCATGACTTTTGTCAAAGGCTTCTGCACTGCGAACATCTAAGAAGACGAAGTGATTGTTGTTATCTTTAATATCAGCATAAACATCTGAGCAATCAGTTTCATAGCCTAGTTTGTTACTAAAAAATGTGTTCGCCTGGTTACTTTGAGCTGCAGGGTAAGCAAGTACATTTGATTCATTAGCCATTTTACTTTCCTTTAAATTAATGGATTTGATATTTTCACTGCTAGTCAGTACAGGTGATGCTAATATAAAACGGCGGCGGCTTATGATAAATTCATAGATTATGAACTGTTCATTAAGATAAAATGAATGCACTTTTATGTGCAAAGTCTGATAATTAAAAATTAATTTGATGTATCAATAAAAAGAGTTGTCATGGAATTTTATCATTTACGTTCCTTTGTCGTCGTTGCAAAAACCGGCAATTTAACTTTAGCCGCCAAGCAGTTATTTACAACACCACCCGCCATCAGTGCACATATAAAAGCACTTGAAGAAGAGTTGCAGACCCAGCTGTTTATTCGCTCCAGTAAAGGTATGAAACTGACTGATAAGGGGGAAATATTACTGCGCAAAGCACAAATCACCCTCGACTCCGCCTTGGAATTAGTCAATGCAGCTGCAAGCAGTCAAAATGAAATAATCGGCACCTTCCAATTAGCAGTTAATCAAAGTCCTAAGCAGTTAAAAATAACCCGACTGGCAGAAAATATGCGGGAAAATATTCCCGGTGTTACGCTGCAGGTATCTTCAATGGCAACCGGTAAAACGATTGAGGCAATTAGAGAAGATGCGTTGGACGGAGGATACGTTTACGGTGATATCCCTAATGATTTATTCGCACTTAAAATTAAACTGCAGAAAATCACCACAATAGCGCCCTATAGTTTTCATCTGACAGATAAAACAATCAGGCAATGTGACTGGATAACAATGGGTTTCCATTGTCCCTTTGATGATTTCTTAAAGTCCAAAATAGGTGATAATATTACTTCGGTGATGAGAAGTGATGATGAAACCTCAAGGCTTGAACTTGTTAAAAGTGGATTAGGGTTAAGTTTTTATGAGCAGGAAGAAGCACAAATTTATGCCAATAAAAAAGAGATAACCATACTTTCAGATTTAGATTTCGAAATACAGTTGTATTTCGTTGTTGCAAAAAACAGAGCTAATGACCCCGTAATAAAAGCCCTGCTGCAGGAAATAAGAGTGTTGTGGGAGATTGCCTATTAAACTTGTATCAGTATCCAAAAAGCCTTGTACAGCAAGGTGATATGAAACTAATGACAATGGGAACGCGCCTTGCTTTTTGCTTGCAATAAACGGGGCGTCCATATATACCCCTTTGCGAAATAGAGCACTTGACTCAAAATCGTCTGGAAGCCCTTACTGCATGAGACTTTATTACAATTGATTTTGCTTAATTAGGATGAGAAGGATATTGGTTGTTAGAATATAGCAGGATTTTATCCTCACTTTTAAATTAACAAAAAAAATGGCAAACCCGCAAAGGTTTACCATTTTTTTATATTAATTTAGCCCTGTATCAGAGCTAAAATATCACAGCAAATTAAACAGCTACGATATTGTCTGCTTGCGGGCCTTTTTGACCTTGGCTTACAGTGAATTCTACTTTTTGGCCTTCAGCTAGAGTTTTGAAACCTTCGCTAGCGATAGCGCTAAAGTGAGCGAATACATCTGGACCAGATGCTTGCTCGATGAAACCAAAACCTTTAGATTCGTTGAACCACTTAACCGTACCTTGAACTTTAGACATAATAATATCCTGTAATTTTAATGTTAGATTGCCTTAATAGGCTTGAATAGCGTAAAAACAGACTGGAACTTAAAAACTACAGAGCGAGGTATTATTAATAAAACAACGAAATGGAGAATGTAAACAAAAGGCTTTCTTTCTTGCTGAGG
>NZ_CEZLMY010000134.1:0-9598 GCF_983033635.1 Psychromonas sp.
GTTTATAGGATAACCCACCCATAACGCCACCGAAAAATGCACCTAAAAACTGATAGGTGCTGTAGATCCCCATGGCGCTGCCTTTTGCGCCAGCAGGAGAAAGCATTGAGATAAAAGCGGGCAGTGAAGCTTCTAAAAAATTAAAGGCGGTAAAATAAAGCAACATACAGATAAACATTAATATAAGTGATTGAGAAATCAGTGCCATTGCGACTAAACTGGCGGCCATCAGCAAAATGGCAAAGAGATAAAACTGTCTATTCATATCTTTACGGGCGGCAATAATTAACATCGGAATAATTAAAAGAAATGAGATTAATAATGCAGGCAGATACAGATGCCAATGAATTTCTGCGGATAATTGCATGTTTTGCAGCTGCAAAGGTAAGGCGACAAAGGTAGCGGTAAGCGCCAGATGCAGTATAAAAATACCCAAGTCTAAACGTAGTAGTTGCGGATTTTTTGCTAGCTTGCCAAGTAGGGCCGGAATGGCGATGGTTTCACCTCGAGGTGCTTTACTGACCACATGAGGCACCATAAAATGAACGACCGCGATGCCCGTTAATGCACCGGCTGCGGTAATAAAAAACAGCCCTTGCAAGCCGATAATGGGCGCTAAAACAGGACCTGCCACTAGCGCGACGGCAAAGGCAAGGCCGATGCTAACGCCTATCATGCCCATAGCTTTGGTGCGCTGCTCTTCTCTAGTCACATCTGCCGCTAAGGCTAAAATAGCACTGGCAATTGCGCCGGCCCCTTGCAATGCGCGCCCCGCGGTGACTCCATAAATAGTGTCGGAGTAGGCGGCGACTAAACTGCCAAGTGCAAAAATGATCAACCCGGCAAAAATGATTGGGCGGCGGCCAAATTTGTCAGACAGCATACCCGCTGGTATTTGTAACAGTGCCTGTGTTAAACCGTATGCGCCAATGGCCAACCCGACCCAAAGAGGAGAGTAACCAGTAAGCTCTTGCCCGTAAATGGCAAATACCGGCATGATCATAAACAGACCTAGCATACGCAGTGCAAAAACAAAGGAGAGCGACAGCGCGGTGCGTTTTTCAATCGGGTTTAGAGCATCAGGTTGCATTATCGATCCATTACAAGGCAAATAATTAGGGCGCAGATAATAACATGCGCTTGCTAATAATGGGGGGGATTTTTTAGCGCAAAAATAGAGAATATTCATTATAATGCCGCGTTCTTACCATTTTATTTTTTTGGAGTATTCAGTGCTGAGCTATCGCCACTCTTTTCATGCGGGTAATTTTGCTGATGTGTTAAAGCACACGGTTGCCACGTCGATTATAAATTACATGCTTAAAAAAGATAAGCCACTCTGTTATCTAGATACTCATTCAGGTTGTGGCGCTTATTCATTGCAGTCAACAGAAGCGCTAAAAACCAAAGAGTTTAATAATGGTATTGTGCAACTGTGGGGGCGTGATGAACTGCCGGCTCCTGTGGCCTCGTACCTTGAACAAGTTATTGAATTTAATGCACAAAGCAAACTTGAATTTTACCCCGGCTCACCAAGCATTGCACGGCAGATGTTACGTGAGATGGATCGCCTGTTTTTATTTGAACTGCACCCCAATGAATTTACCAATATGCGTGAAAATTTTTCCGGTGATCGTCAAATTAAAATGGCCAATAGTGATGGTTTACAAGGTTTGGTTGCAAATATGCCCCCGAAAGAGCGCAGAGGCTTTATTTTAATCGATCCCTCTTATGAGGTAAAAACAGAGTACCAGGAAGTAGTAGATACTTTAATTCAAGCGCATAAACGTTTTGCGACAGGTACTTATGCGCTTTGGTATCCCGTTGTTAATCGTCACACTATCGATCAGATGGAAAGAGAGTTGCTTCAGTCCGGTATTAGAAATATCCAGCTGTTTGAACTTGGCATTGAAGCCGATTCTGCCGAAAAAGGGATGACTTCCAGTGGCATGATCGTTATTAACCCGCCCTGGACTTTGCAGAAAGAGATGCAGGAGTCGCTGCCATTTTTAGCGCAGACACTAGGTCAAAATGGAGAGGGTTTTTACCGCATTGAAACCTTAGTGGCAGAATAATAGAGGAAGGCAAAGCTTCCTTTTATAGCAAAAGCACTTCAAGATGCTGATTCCTGCATCTTGAGGTAGTTTGGCTATAGTGTTAAACGCGTTTATTAAAATGCAATAACGACTTTAGTTTTGAATAACGATCTGGTTTGGGTTTGTCTTTGCCTGCTGAAGCGCCCGCTTTTTCCAGTTCGATAATACCGGAACGGTCTAGGGTTATTTTGTAGCGCTCAAACTGCTCAACATATTCACCTTGATCAAGCGCGACCACCAGATTGATTTGGTAGCGGCGTTCAATTGAGGTACTCTGAATTTTCTCTCTATTTGATGCAGGATCATTTTGCTCGTATACCTTACCGGTTCCGCGCTCTAAGTAGCGGGCAAACGGGCGCAGACTGAATACAATCGTCTCTTCGATAGTATCGTAACCAGCCTGAAAATCCTGTTTATTCACTTTTGTTTCAATGCGATAGTGTAAAAACTCAGCACTCTGCTTATTTTGAGTATGGCGTTTTGCTAATAACTCTTTGCTTTGTTTGGGTAGTTTTTTCGCTTTTATATAATCTAACCAAACTTTCTGTTTGGCAATTTCTGTCTGGCTCATTACATCTTTTAAGGTGCGTGACCATTTCGGTTTGCCTTTTCTTATCCAGCGCCATAGGATATTTTTAAAATCATCTTTAAATACCTCCCGCACGCCATAAATAACGGCGAGAACAAAAATCATCAGAGAGGTTATACTACTTAATGCACCTTGGGTTTTGATAATTAAAACTAGCACCACACTCATAATTAAAGCGGTCGCAACACCGGTCACAATTTTACGTGTGATATTGCCTAACTCCTGCGTTTCGCTTTTAAAAATAACGCCAAATTCAATTAAGCGGCGTAATAAACGCATTTTATTGGCAATACGGTTAGGATCATTAAGTGTTGTGGTGGTGTTATAGGCTTTGTCTATACGATATGCATTTTCCTCTTCACAGATCCCAAGGAGTGCCAGACGCGTTTCGGAAAACTCTGCATTACGTGTTTTTTTTGCCAGCATATGCAGTATTGATTGTTCGGTATACCAGGATAAATAGTTGTCGACGTTTTCAAAAATAGACTGCAACTTTATATCTGTAGGAATATGGCTGCGATGTTTTTTTAAAATGGTCAGGCATTGTTCGGTAATATCAATAGCTGCATGATAAAAATCACGCAGGCTTTCGCTATCATCAATATTTAATGCTTCCTGGGTATCGGTGTCGAGGGCGACAATATACTGATAGGCAAATTGGTTAAGGTTACTTTTATACTCTTCGGGCGAGCGTTTCATACGGCTGGCAAAACGTGTATGTAATAGCGGAAGATGCAGACCTTTAGTGAAATAAGCGCGTCGGCCTTTAATGGCGGCGTTAAAATATTCAGTTTCTGGTAGGGTGTTTTTATTAATGCCCATCTCTTTAGGTAGCGAGAAGTACATATCAACTCGACGCTGTTCACCCTTATTGATTTGATGGACAAATTTTATGGACAGTTTTTCCTGCTGTTTAAGTCTGAATTTGTGCAACTATTTCCTCCTAGTTAATTATACCCAAACCACTTCAAGATGCTGATTCCTGCATCTTGAAGTGGCTTGGGTATATATAGTATAACGACAAATTCCGATCTGTTTTTCTTTTTTGCCGTGCTTTCTATTTGTTTATTGTTAAAATCTTGTTTTTTTTGTACAAGGCATCAGCATGAAACTTTCACTATTAAACCAGCCGATTTATGACCACTTATATCGCGATATTTTTTTATTCCGTCAGACCTTTGATCTGCCTTGTGAAGATCCTGGCTCGTTAGATGAAAAAGCGGATACTTTGCATACCTCTTTGATTATTGAAGAGTTAACTGAGCTTGCAGTTGCAGACTGCAAAGTGGAACAAGCGGATGCGATTATTGATAGTGTGTATGTATTAATGGGACGTTTAGTTCACCTTGGTGCTAAACAGGTGAATGATAATCTTGAAATTAGTTATCTGATTGATCTGTTTTTAAATGTTGCTAAACATCGTGAAATTAACTTTTTACCTTGTTGGGATGAGGTGCATTCCAGCAATATGAGTAAAGTGTGTCGTAATACGCAAGAGTATCAAGAGACTCAGGCTTTTTATGCAAAACAAGGTGTTGAGCTAATTGATAGTGTTAAGGGGGATTTCATTATTGCTAAATGTGCTAAAGATATACAAATGGCGGGGAAAATTGTGCGTCAGGGGAAAGTGTTAAAATCAGTTTATTATCGCCCGGCAGATTTAGTTTCATTAGTAAGTGAATAATGATTTTTAGCGTGACTAGCTGCTGTTAGTCACGCTGGTTAAATCTCTGCCCTATTAATAAGTACAATCGAAATTATCTAACCGCCATTAACATTAAACCGGGTAAAACAAAGAAAGTACCTATCACATAAGCAAACGCCACAAATTTGTTGTTACTCCCCACTTCCGCTAAACGCTCCGCGGCTTTTAAAGGTAGCTCGCGCAGGTAAGGCACACCGTAAATTAAAATAACCGCTAAAAAGTTAAAGAAGAAATGTACCAGGGCGATGGTTAAAGCTGATTCTGCAGCCGCTCCTGAAATGGCAGTCGCTGCTAATAATGCGGTGATTGTGGTGCCGATATTGGCGCCTAAGGTAAACGGGTAGATTTGGCGTGTAGTAAACATACCGCTACCTGCTAATGGGATCATCAAACTGGTGGTGGTTGAAGACGATTGTACCATTACGGTAACCAATGCTCCCGAGCTGATTCCGGTTAAAGGCCCTTTGCCAATAGCACGGTGTAAGATATTTTTAGCTCGACCGACTAATACTTTTTTCAGCACTTTACCTAAAAAAGTCACCGAGAATAAAATAATAAACACACCAGCGATAACCATCGCCACACCTGCCATTTTACCTGGCATAAACGACAGCAGATCACTGATCAGATTCACTCCTGGTTTGGTCAGTGGCTTCATAAAATTAAGCCCTGTGATGGAAATATCCGCGCTACCAACAAAAAGGTGTGCGGTAGCTGCTGCTAGTTTTTCTAATAAACCAAATATTAACTCCAGTGGTAAAAATATTGCTACGGCAATTAAGTTAAAAATGTCATGCACGGTTGCCGCACTAAAGGCGCGTTTAAAGTCTTCTTTTTCACGAATATGACCAATTGATACAATGGTATTGGTAATAGTGGTGCCCATATTGGCACCCATTATCAAAGGAATGGCGATAGAAACAGGCAAACCACCTGCTACTAAACCAACTGTGACAGCGGTAACTGTTGAAGAAGATTGTACTAATGCGGTAGCTAATGTACCTAAGATCAATGCCACAAATGGATTGGTGGCAAATTGAAAAATCTGTTCAGCCCCACTGGCTCCACCTGAAAACAGTTTAAAACCACTGCTGACTGTGCTTACCGCAACTAACATGCAGTAAACTAATAAAATAACAGCAGACCAATTTAAAAACTTACTTAGTGTTTGATTATTTTTATTTACACTCATTTTGATTACCTGTTGGTATAGCCAAGTTGTTTGGCATATATGACAATTGTGTTTCAGTTTTTTGACAGGCGGATTAAAACAGAGAAATGTGACAGAAATATTTCAGTGTGGGGTTGTTTTTCTAAAAATTTATTAATGGCTTTAAAATCAAGTTATTACATGCAGTTATTTTTTAAGTTCAGTTGTTATTTATCCTGTAATTAGTAGATAAATTAGCAGTGATGGAAAATTATTTAGCTGAATAGTATAAAAACAGCTCTACCCGATTAGATTTTACTGTGTCAGTAAGTAAATTATTGCCCTTGTGGCGATATAATTAATAGGTAAATGTACTGTAAAGCCCTTTGCTAATCGAATTGAAATCCCCCTTTAGGACTATAATCATATAGGAGGAAGTGGAAAGAAGGGGGCTATTATGAAACACAAAATTATTTCAGCAATTGCTATCGCGGCGTTACTGTATGTTGGTTTTGCTTACGCGACAGAAGAAGGTCTTGGTTTTGCCCGAGGTAGAGGTTGCCAAGGTAATATCAATAATGCACAAATGATGTTTCAGCCCGTTTATCAGGATTTGGATGCTAATGCAGATGGGCAAGTAACGGAACAAGAGCATGCTCTATTTAGGGAAAAACGGCAGGCAACTCGGCCGTGGTTATCATGCTAGGTACCATCTCAATATGTTCTAAAACAGGGATCTAAATGGTGATGCAGTGATTAGTGCTGATGAATTTGCAGCGCATCGGGGCTGGGCTAATAGAGAGTAAGGCTTACAAAAGAGTGATAAAAAATGACTGCTTGCAGGTTTCAGCAGTCATTTTATATTTCCGACTTTATTTCAAAGGAATAT
The DNA here is from genome assembly GCF_983033635.1 of Psychromonas sp. Classification (NCBI taxonomy): domain Bacteria; kingdom Pseudomonadati; phylum Pseudomonadota; class Gammaproteobacteria; order Alteromonadales; family Psychromonadaceae; genus Psychromonas; species Psychromonas sp. Next base: position 6,430 of record NZ_CEZLMY010000134.1, read on the forward strand.
AAATTTCTGTTTTTAAGTTTTCCGGTTTAGTGTGGCGTGGGTCGCGGTTTAAGTACACTTCAAAACAAGGCTGGTCGCGCAACTCAAACTCGCTATTCACTAACCAGTCATTATAAATTTGTGAATAAGTCTGTTGTAAATTCTCGTAGGCACCTTGATGTAAAAACACCGCGTATTTTCCTCCTGCAATGATTATTTTTTGCAACTCTGGTGAGTTGCTAATATCACCGTCAATATCTAAACAGGCATCGTAACGGATGAGTGCACTTTCCGTTACATTCGGATCATCATGGCAAATGCCAAATGCACGGGTATCGTCCTTCATTAATTTATTCCCATAAGCAAAAGGCATTATCGTTTGCCATGCTTGTTCTGCCGCCTGAGCATAATCACCTGTTGCTCGTGCACAAATTACTTCAATATCATTCAATTGTTGAATACTTACTTGCATAGTAAAACTCCGTTTTTCATAAGGTTGTAATTGAGATTCAATAAATATCTGCTTTTGTAAACGAACGTGGCTGGGAGTGTGTTGAAACTGTGCTTTGAATGCCTTATTAAACGATGTTTGTGTTTGAAAGCCACATTGAAAAGCGATCTCAGTGATTGTGCTTTGCGAAAAGCGCAACTGTTTGACCGCTCTTTCTAATAACAAACGTTTTTTATAAGCATGAAGACTTTGACCTACAAACGCATGAAAAAGACGTTGGAAATGAAACTCTGAATAACAACTAATGGCTGCTAATTGTTGTAGAGTGGGATTATCATCGAGATGTTGCTCAAGATAATGTTTCACTTTGTTCATTTTTTCATTAAATCTTTGTGCACGTTTTATTGATGTAGAGTCAGCTGTTTCTGACACTTGTTTATTAGCCATCCGCTAGTCCATTTGTTTAAGGAGATTGAATCTTAAACGGGTTTTATTATTGTTACTTTTCCATTTCTGCTAACTTGCAAAAAAAGGGTTAAAAATTTAACCCTTTAAAATTATTTACTCATTTTGCTCAGTTTGTAGATTAAATCTAACGCTTTTTTCGGGCTTAACTCATCAGGATCGATAGTTTGCAGTAGCTCAAGCGCCGGGGAGGTTTCCGGTTCTGCAAAGTTTAATACTGTTTGCACTGCTTGATTCGTACTCAAGCTCTGCTTTGAGCCTAACTCTAATTGTTGTAATTTACGCTTGGCATTGTTAACCACCTCTTTCGGTACGCCAGCCAATGATGCTACCTGCAAACCATAACTTTTATTCGCGGCACCCTCCTGCACTGCATGCAAAAACGCAATGCCGTCACCATGTTCAACAGCATCGAGGTGAACATTTACTAACTCCGGAATGCTTTCCGGTAGAGTGGTCAACTCGAAGTAGTGAGTCGCAAATAGGGTGTAAGCCTGAATCTTTTTCGCCAGTTGCTCAGCACATGCCCAAGCCAGTGATAAACCATCAAAGGTACTGGTGCCGCGACCAATCTCATCCATTAACACTAAGCTGTTTTTAGTGGCATTATGGAGAATATTGGCGGTTTCAGTCATCTCAACCATAAAGGTTGAACGCCCGCTGGCAAGATCATCCGATGCACCAATACGGGTAAAGATACGATCCACAGGACCAATTTTGGCACTTTGTGCCGGAATAAAACTACCGATATGAGCCATCAATACCATTAATGCAACCTGGCGCATATAAGTTGATTTACCGCCCATATTCGGGCCGGTAATAATCAGCATACGACGCTGATCGTTAAGCGTTATCGGGTTGGCAATAAAGGGTGTTTTACTGACTTGCTCAACCACCGGGTGACGACCCTCTTCAATGCAGATACCGTTTTCAGCCTGCAGTGTCGGGCGAACATAATTAAGCGTTAATGCACGCTCAGCCAGGTTATTCAGTACATCTAATTCGGCCAGTGCTTGTGCGGTAAACTGCAAGTTTTGCAGATGCGGCAGTAACTGATCAATTAATTGTTCATAGAGTTTTTTCTCTAATGCTAACGCTTTGCCTTGGCTGGAAAGTACTTTATCTTCATGCTCTTTAAGCTCGGCAATAATAAAGCGTTCGGTATTTTTAAGTGTTTGACGACGAACATAATGGACTGGCACCGCATCAGATTGTGCGCGGCTGGTTTCAATATAATAACCATGCACGCGGTTATAACCTACTTTTAAAGTCGCGATCCCGGTTGCTTCCCGCTCGCGAAGCTCCAGTTTTGCTAAGTAATCAGTGGCGCCTTTGGCAAGGTTGCGCCATTGATCAAGCTCTTCATTATAGCCCTCGGCAATTACACCACCGTCACGAATAATGACAGGAGGATTATCAATCACTGCTTTTTCCAATAATTCAAGAAGCTCCGGGTACGAGCCCATCTCTTTACTGAGCTTGCTGACTAATTCAGTTGGCATCTCGGCAATCAGGTGTTGTAACTCAGGCAGTAACGAAAATGCTGTGCGTAAACGCGTTAAGTCTCTTGGGCGTGCGCTGCGCAGTGCCAGACGTGCAATCACACGCTCTACATCACCAATCTGCTTTAATGGCTCTGCCAAATCAGCGCATAAATCACAATCGATTAAGGTTTGAATCATGCTTTGACGGTAATTTAAAACATTAAAATTACGGATTGGTTGGTGGATCCAGCGTTTTAATAAGCGACTGCCCATTGGTGTGACCGTGAAATCTAACACTTCCGCTAAGGTATTATCAAATCCGCCGGAGAGGTTTTGGGTTAACTCTAAATTTTTACGTGTAGCGGCATCTAAAATAACACTATCGATATTCTGCTCGAGCTTGATAGATTGCAAATGCGGCAGGCTGGTGCGCTGCGTATCTTTAATATATTGCAGTAAAGCGCCTGCAGCACAAAGGGCAACTTGCGCTTTTTCAACACCAAAACCGATCAGATCTTTTGTGCCAAACTGCAGATTTAACGTTTTTTTGCTGGTGGAAAGCTCAAATTCCCACTCTGGACGACGGCGAATGGTCTGCAAGTGCTCAATTAAATCAATATGTTCGAAGTTTTCCGGGTACAACAGCTCAGCTGGATTAAGGCGTTGCAGCTCTGCTTGTAATGTTTCTGTATGTTGAAATTGGTTAATGATAAAGCGGCCACTACCAATATCTAAAGAAGCAATACCAAAACTGTTTTGCTGCTGGTAGAGCGCGCACAATAAATTATCC
>NZ_CEZLMY010000135.1:0-9555 GCF_983033635.1 Psychromonas sp.
GATGACATCAAGCACGCTGCAGCTAATAAAAAATAGTATAAAAAGCATTCCTGATTATCCACTTCCTGGCATTATCTTTCGCGATGTTACCAGTTTAATTGAAAATGGTGATGCATTTTCAGCAACTATTAAGCTGTTTGTTGAACGTTATAAAGATAAGAATATCGATAAAGTTGTCGGTACAGAAGCGCGCGGCTTTATTTTCGGCGCGCCATTAGCGGCTGCTATCGGTGCCGGATTTATACCTGTGCGTAAACCAGGTAAACTACCTCGTGAAACGATTCAAGAAAGTTATGCGCTTGAATATGGAACGGATACCCTGCAGATTCATCATGATGCAATCAGTGAGGGAGATACCGTTCTTTTAGTTGATGATCTATTAGCAACTGGCGGTACGGCTGAAGCTTCGGTTAAATTAATTCAGCGTTCTGGCGGCATCGTTATTGAATCTGCTTTTGTAATCGAATTACCATCATTAAATGGTGGCCAAAAATTAGCAGCCTTAGATGTACCGCATTTTTCATTAGTAGAATTTGAAGGCGAGTAATTTTAGTGAGTTATCAAGTTTTAGCACGAAAATGGCGTCCACGTAACTTCCAGGAAGTTGTAGGTCAGCAGCATGTCTTAACCGCTTTATCGAATGGTCTGGCGCAAAACAGATTACACCATGCGTATCTGTTTAGTGGTACGCGAGGTGTCGGTAAAACCACCATTGCACGTATTTTGGCAAAAAGCTTAAACTGTGAACAGGGGGTTACTGCAACACCTTGTGGTGAATGTGTGCATTGCCAGGCGATTGATCAAGGCCGTTTTGTTGATCTGCTTGAAATCGATGCTGCGTCTCGCACAAAAGTTGATGACACGCGTGAACTGCTTGATAATGTTCAATATAAACCCGCGCAAGGTCGTTATAAGGTGTATTTGATCGATGAAGTGCATATGCTTTCTAGGCATAGTTTTAATGCGCTTTTGAAAACCTTAGAAGAGCCGCCTGAGTATGTTAAGTTTTTATTAGCAACAACGGATCCGCAAAAACTACCGATCACCGTTTTATCCCGTTGTTTACAATTTCATTTAAAAGCAATTTTACCCGAAGAAATTGAAAAGCAGCTGACCTATATTCTTCAGCATGAACAAGCAACCTTTGATCATGCCGCATTAGCCGTTATTGCTAAAGCTGCTGATGGTAGTATGCGTGACGCATTAAGTCTTACCGATCAAGCATTAGCATTTGGCTCTGGTAATATTGAATATCAATCGGTATTAAAAATGCTTGGTACGATTGACAGTAGCCATCTCTATTATTTATTGCATTTTATTGCTTCAGGTAATGTGCAAAAGGTCTTTGAAAAAATAGAAGAGTTTGTCCATTTGGGAGCTGATTTTGCCAAGCTTCATCAAGAATTAGCAAGTTTATGCCATCAAATTGCATTTTTGCAGTTGCAAAACAGAGTAACGGTCTCTGAAAAAACAGCAATCCAACTGCTTGCTGAACGGTTAAGCCCTGAAGAGGTGCAGCTATATTACCAAATCGCTGTGCAAGGTTATAAAGATTATGCCTTTGCGCCTAATGGTAAAATTGCATTCGAGATGACAGTGATGCGCCTGCTGGCGTTTAAACCGGCAAATTATATCGCTGTAGATGAAAGCTTAGTAAAAGCAACGCAGTTAACTGCTGAAACTTCTATTGCAGCAGCTCCTGCACAAGTTATTGTTGAGCCGGTTGCGGCTGTCGAAACAGTTGCTGATAATGCAATAGAAGTGCCCAGTGCAGCGCAGCAGTTTTCAGCGCCTCCTGCACAAGTTATGGTTGAGCCGGGTGCGGCTGTCGAAACAGTTGCTGATAATGCAATACAAGTGCCCAGTACAGCGCAGCAGTTTTCAGCGCCTCCAGCACAAGTTATGGTTGAGCCGGTTGCGGCTGTCGAAACAGTTGCTGATAATGCAATAGAAATGCCCAGTGCAGCGCAGCAGTTTTCAGCGCCTCCTGAACAAGTTATGGTTGAGCCAGTCCCTGTTGTTGAAACAGTTACAGGCAATGCTGTGGGCAATCCAGCAGAAACAGCGATGGATGTTTCACAAGCTGATCTTGCCGTACCTGCAACAAATACGGAATCAATTAAACAGGTTACACATTCGCGAAATATGCTTCGCAGTCATCGTTTAAAGCGAGAAGAGGCAAAAAAGTCACAGGCGACAACAGTTAATGAAGCAACTGAGCGGGTTGTCGCAGAAAAACCACTAGCGGAAAAACCAAAAAATACTCAGCTTGAAGTCGAAGCTGAACCGTTTGTAACACAAGTAGAAAACAGTGCGGCAATTATGGCTATAGAACAGTTGCCGCCTGCAGAGCAGTTGCCACCTGTAGAGCAGTTACCGCCTGTAGAGCAGTTACCACCTGTAGAGAGTTATCTGCAGGATAATTATATCGAGCCTGATGATTTCGAGGTTGTGGCAAGTCCGCTGCCTGAGAGCGGGCCCGCACAAGATAGGTTCACACAAAATACTCAGCAAACGCCTGCAGCAACTCCTGCCAGCTTAGGTAGTGAAGCGGAACTAAATGAACAAAGTTTTTTTAGTAATGAACAACTTGATGTTCCAGCTATTGATATTGCTAAATATGTTGAGGATAAATTAACGGATCCATGGTCGCTGGTTATTCAACAGATGCAGTTATTGGGCTTGGTGAAACTGCTGGCTAAAAATTGCGTGATGCAGCAAGTTGATCAGCAGATTATATTAACTTTAAAAGCTGCGCAGCAACACCTTTTAAATAACAGTAACTTATGTGAGCAATTACAAGCTAAATTAAAAGCCCATTATGGAGAGCAAATCAGCATGTATGTGGAAGTGGGGGACGTAGAGGGGCAGTTAACTCCTGTTGAGTCTGAACAGCTTCTATTTCAGCAGTATCTGGACAATGCCAAACGTGTTATCAAAGAAGACAGTAATATCCAAATGTGGGTGCGAGATTACGGTGCAAAGATCTATGAAAATAGCATCATACCGTTATAATCAGACAATACTTTAAAGCAACACAATTAAAAAGAGAGTGAATATGTTTAATAAAGCTGGAATGGGCGATTTAATGAAAAAAGCCCAAGAGATGCAAGCAAATATGCAAAAAGCACAAGCAGAGATTGCCAATACAGAAGTGATTGGTGAATCAGGTGCTGGTCTTGTTAAAATTACCTTGTTGGGCAATCACAACGTACGTAAAGTTGAGATTGATCCGAGCTTGATGGATGATGATAAAGAGATGCTTGAAGATCTTATTGCAGCTGCAATGAATGATGCGGTTCGCCGTGTTGAAGAAGTAAACAAAAGTAAAATGAGCGGTTTAACGGGTGGGATGGACTTGCCGCCTGGTTTTAAAATGCCGTTCTAGGTTTTGTTTTTAATAAAATCAATAGCTTGTCTTTGGTTGATTCTCTTGGGGTCATATTGAGGTCAAGCTTTTTGTATCTTGAATTGTTATTCAAAAAGCAAAAAACAGCCTCGTTAAAGACCTAAAATTGTTAAATTAAATTAGAAAAAATGAATCGCAGAGTTGAGTGTAAAATTGACTATTGTTTTATTTTTTAGCTAGTTCATTCCTGTAGTCTGGCCGCTCATTTGCTATCCACTTTCCACAAATCTTTCTAATCATTCCCCAATCTACATGGCCAAGTTGACCTGCTAACCAAGTGACATCAGCACCTTCCATAAGCATTTGACTAGCATAGGTATGCCTAAGTTGATAAGGAGGCCTGTGTTGTAGTTTTGCTGTAATTTACATTGCGAATTACCAGGTGGTTTGTAGCAGGTATTATATGTTTTGCTTTATGCATTGCGGTCGGTTTTATATTAGCCTAAAGAGCAAATAAGTGAATCATGATTAGAGGGGGTATTTCTATATATCCTTGGCGATAATTCCCCCCCATGGAGGGCCAAAGCAAGTCACTTTAATATTGATTAGATAGTGAAAAAATCAGCTCTGTGTTCATCGTTTAATTGCTGTAATAAAATAGTTAAAAGCATCCAATTTAATGTAAAATGCAGTTAACGGTATAGGTTAATCCTTAGTAATATATTGAATATTAGAATTCAATATAATTTTTTACTTACTAGGTTTTAAATGTCATTGTAAGGCAATAATAGGTCTGCATTTTAGCGGTTTATTTTACATAGAAAGAAATAATTATGAGCTCAAACTCTTTACTTGATGAATTAATGCAGGCACTGCAATGTCTTCCCAGTGTTGGTCCGAAATCCGCACAGCGTATGGTTTATCATCTTTTAGATAAAAATCGTCAAGGTGCTTTAAAGCTGAGTAATGTACTTGAACGGGCTGTTAATGAGATAGGGCATTGCCATCAATGCCGTACTTTTACTGAACTGGATTATTGCGAGATTTGTCGCAATGATAAACGTAATGAAAATGGCATGATCTGTGTCGTTGAGATGCCTGTCGATGTATTAGCGATTGAGCAAACAGCATTGTTTTCAGGTACATATTTTGTGTTGATGGGACACTTGTCGCCATTAGATGGCATTGGACCTGAGCAGTTAGGTCTTGCATTGCTTGAGAGTCAGCTTGCAACAGGCAATGTAAATGAAATTATTTTAGCGACCAATCCAACCGTTGAAGGTGAAGCGACTGCATATTATATCGCTGAACTGGCTAAAAAATTCGCTATCAAGGTGAGCAGAATTGCACATGGTGTGCCTGTTGGCGGAGAGCTGGAGTTTGTTGACAGTACAACACTTTCCCACTCTTTTTCAGGACGCTCAGAAATCTAAATGACTATAAGGGCGTGTTAGCGCCCAAACAGTATTATTGTTATTTTTTATGATTCGCTAAGGCAATTTTCCGAGATGAACCACTCTTAGAGAAATTGCTTTTAGCGCCGGCCTTATTGGCTGCTGCTTTTTTAAATCCGCCACTTTTTACCGGGCCATTTTTAGTTGATCCGTTTTTAGAAGTCGCTTTTTTGAACTGCCCCGAGCCAGTGTGTTTAGTTAAGGCCTGCTGACTGTCATTTCCCTTAGTTTCAGTTTTTCTCAAGTTACTTTTTTTGTTTGCTGCCTGAGCTTCGTTACGTGACTCTGCCGGTACTAAACAGTGTTGGCCTTTGCCAATCAGTTTACGTGCTAAACCTAACTTTTTGAGCGTTTCCCGAATTAGAGGCCAGTTCTCAGGATCATGGTAACGTAATATCGCTTTGTGAATTTTACGCTGACGTCCCCCTTTGGCAGTAAAAACTGTTTCACTATCTTTGCTGATTTTATGTAACGGGTTTTTTTCTGAATGATACATAGTTGTCGCATTAGCTAGCGGTGACGGATAAAAATTCTGTACTTGATCCAGTTTAAAGTTATTACTCTTTAACCATAATGCAAGATTAATCATATCTTTATCCGTGGTGCCCGGATGGGCTGAGATAAAGTAGGGGATTAAATACTGTTTTTTACCCGCAGCTTTTGAGTACTTTTCAAACATCGCTTTGAACGTTTCATAAGTGCTCATCCCCGGTTTCATCATCATATCCAACGGTTGTTTTTCCGTATGTTCCGGGGCTATTTTCAAATAGCCGCCGACATGATGTTCAACTAACTCTTTAACGTAACGCGGATCTTCCACTGCAAGGTCATAACGAACTCCTGAAGCGATTAATATCTTTTTAATACCTGAGAGTTTACGAGCACGACGATACAGGTTAATAGTATGCTCATGGTCGGTATTCATATGATGACAAATTTCCGGGAATACACAGCTTAAACGACGACAGGTCTGCTCCGCTTTTGGACTTTTACATTTTAGGCGGTACATATTGGCAGTCGGGCCGCCTAAATCAGAAATAACACCGGTAAAACCCGGCACTTTATCGCGAATTGTTTCAATCTCTTTAATAATTGAATCTTCAGAGCGACTTTGTATTACACGACCTTCATGTTCGGTAATAGAGCAGAAAGTGCAGCCACCAAAACAACCGCGCATAATATTGATTGAAAAACGGATCATATCGTATGCTGGTATTTTTGCATTACCGTATGCCGGATGCGGAGTACGCTGAAAAGGTAAAGCAAAAACAGTGTCTATCTCTTCTGTTGTCAGCGGGTAAGCAGGGGGATTGATCCATACTAAACGCTCACCATGATATTGTGCTAAAGCACGTGCACAACCAGGATTTGTTTCCTGATGCATAACACGCGAAGCATGCGCGTAAAGTATTTTATCCTTGCTGACCTTTTCGTAGCTCGGTATTTGGATATAAGTTTTTTCCCAAGGATTGAGTTTTTTAGGTTTAGCAAGCTCCGGCTGAACAGTGATAACTTGTGTGTCGTCGTTTACTGTTTGATCGGTTAATTTTTGTGTGGCACAGGCAACATTAATATCCGCATAGGGATTGATAATGGGATCAATTTTACCAAGCTGGTCAACTTTACGTGAATCGATGCCTTTCCAACCCGGTAATGCTTGCTTGCATAAAATAGCAGTGCCGCGAATTTCGCTTAGATCTTTTATCTCTTCGCCTTGCGATAAACGGTAAGCAACTTCAAGTAGTGGGCGCTCGGCATTGCCATATAATAAAATATCAGCTTTAGCATCGAGAATAACTGAGCGGCGTACTTTATCTGACCAATAATCATAGTGGGCAATACGGCGTAAACTTGCTTCAATACCACCGAGCACCACAGGAACTGATTTATAAGCCTCTTTACAACGTTGTGTATAGGCTAAAACAGCACGATCCGGGCGTTTACCACCTTCATTGTTGGGCGTATAAGCATCATCATGACGCATGCGACGTTCGGCAGTATAACGGTTGATCATCGAGTCCATATTGCCGGCGGAAACACCAAAAAACAGATTCGGTTTGCCGAGCTTCATAAAGGCATCTTTGCTATGCCAATCAGGCTGCGCAATAATACCAACACGATAACCTTGCGCTTCAAGGGTACGGCCAATAATTGCCATGCCAAAACTTGGGTGATCAACATAAGCATCACCAACTACTAAGATAATATCGCAACTATCCCAGCCGAGTTTTTTCATCTCTTTGCGAGACATGGGTAAAAATGGCGCTGCTTTTTCAGACCTTGCTTGGAATTTGGGATATGAGAAAAGGGGTCTTTCAGCTTGTAATAAATCAACGCTCATTATAATAATTGCCTAACTTGCTTTATGTGGGTAACGTGAGCGAGTATTCTAGCATATCTGTGAGGCTTTCTTAACCGTGAAGTTTATGTGGATTTATTCGCCTGATAAGTGATTGAAGTTAAGCCATTAACAATAAATGGCTTAACTGCAAATAGCTTTTATTCTGAAACTAAAAGGGGATCTGCTAATTTCCCGATTAACTGACAGCTTTCAACTTTAACGTTATTAAGCATCACATCAATAACATCACCAAGCTGCAGCTCAGTTTGCTCTGCAATTATCACCTTGCCTAATTCACGATTACAATCGATCAGTTTTGCATCTTTGCTGTCTTTGCAAAGCAGACTGCATGGAATAAAGAAGGTTGCGCCATTTTCTTGTATTCTTACACGCAGGCCGGCTTTAACAATATCAAATATCTCCGCTTTATAACGCCATTGAGATTGCTCTTGGTCTTTAAGATACTTACTGTACAGTAGATTGTTAACATCTCTTTCGGCAAGACGTTGTGACTTACGTGTTTCATTAAGCAATGTACCGATCTCTTGATCGATATTGATATTGTTTTGATTTAATAAAATAGATTTGATTAAACGGTGGTTAAGTAAATCGCCATATTTACGGATTGGTGAAGTCCAAGTTGCATAATGCGCGACACCGACTGTGAAATGCGCTTCAGGGCTGTTTTTTGTATCGGCATAAGCAAGTAGTTTGCGTAAGCGGTGATCAAGATAGCAGTTGTGCAAGGCGTTTGTTTGTTGACGCATTTTTGTATAACCATCAAGTGTTGCTAATGATTCAACATCAGTTTCGATACCATATTCAGCCAGTAGTGCAACCGCTTTTTGTAAGCGGTCAGAAGCGAAACCTGAATGGGTATTAAACACGCCTTGCTGTTTATGTTTTGCTAAATAATCACCAGCACAAATGTTAGCGGCGATCATAGACTCTTCCACCAGGCGGTTTGCACTGCGTCTAGGCTCACATAATATTTCGTAAACTTCACCTTTACTATTTAGTTTTAAGGTGTAATCAGGTTGGCTTTTAAAGACAACATTATTATCACTGCGCCATTGTAAACGTTTTAATGAAGCATTATTTAATGTTTGTAACTGCTCAGCCAGTTGGCGGTTAGGTTTCCATATTTCACTAGTTGATTCTTCATTTTCGAGGTAATTGGAAACATCTGTGTAGTTAAGACGATAATGAGATTTAATCCACGCAGCATAGAACTCGGGTTCACCTGCGAGTTTACCATCATGATCAATGTGCACGGAGCAGCATAAGGTTGCTCTTTTTTCCCCTTCTTTTAAGGAGCAAAGGCTATCGCTTAAATCTCGCGGTAACATTGGTACGTTAAAGTTGGGCAGATAAAGGGTAAAAGCGCGTCGCTTGGCTTCAATATCCATCTCACTGTTTTCCGGTACATAAGCAGATGGATCTGAAATGGCAATAGTTAACTTCCAGCCATCACTGTTTTCTTCAATATAAAGTGCATCATCCATATCCTGCGTATTAGCACCATCAATGGTGAAAAAAGGCAGTTTAGTTAAATCAATACGTTCAAGTTCAGGATCGATAACTTGCCAGGGATGATCAAATTCAGGTGCTTTATCAGGTAAATTATGAGTTGCAACGCTAATCTGGCGATATGCAAAGGCATCATTCGCATCAGCTATTTTTTCAAGGACTTGTGTTAAAAAGCCTTTTCCTTCCAGAGCGTGGTTCAATAATTTAACTTTCACCCAGTCGCCATCCTGGTAACCCTGTGCAGACAGTGCTTGACCACCTTTAATTTTGAAGAAGCCTTTGAGAAGGGGATTGTTCGGCTGTATTGAGATACGCTGCTGCTTAATTGATAAACGAGCCACAAAGATATCAGTGTCTGTTTTCTTTAACTGGTTTGGTTCAGCTGTCGATTTGTCGCCATTATCGCGGATAAATGCATTAATGCGATCACCGTGCAGGACTTTCTTCATCTCATTTGGTGGAATAAAGAATCGTTTGCCTTTATCTGTTTCTAAAAAACCATAACCGCGCTCAGTTGCTTTTACAATACCCTGACGTTTAGGGGTGTTTTCTTGAATTTGTTCTTTTAATTGACTAAGCAATGGATTGTTTTGAAACATAAAATAAAACCTTAAAATAAATGCACAGCTCAAACGATTAAAGAATGGCGAGACTAGGTATAAATATAAAGGGGATTGATGCTTAATAAAAGGGGCAATTAGCTAAAAGCATTAAATTTAAAATAAATAACAAAAAGTACTTGGCTTTTTAGACAAACCTGTTTAATATGCGCCTCGTTCCGGAGGGGTGGCAGAGCGGCTGAATGCACTGGTCTTGAAAACCAGCGAGGGTTAATAGCTCTCCGAGAGTTCAAATCTCTCCTCCTCCGCCACATTTAAAAA
>NZ_CEZLMY010000136.1:0-9519 GCF_983033635.1 Psychromonas sp.
CGATACAGTGCAGCTATTTTCACCTATTTCTGCGTTAAATCAGCTACCAATAGCCTGCTATTGCTACGCTGATTTGCCTTGAACTACATAAAACTATCAACACTGTATGCGATAAAAAAATTAACTTCATGATATTAAGGAGTATTGCGCTTTCATTATCCCGAGCTGAGGTTAAATAAAATCACCCCATAATTTAAAGCCACGAGAGTAGTTTATTCCTTGCCTAATTATGCGTATATTCAAGGAAAATTTTTCCATAGGATCAAGAGATAAGCTCAATGACCAATAAAAAACGAATTTATATTGCCTACACTGGCGGGACGATTGGTATGAAACCCTCAAAAGATGGTTTTGTCCCTGCGGTCGGTTATCTTTCACAAACTATCGCCAATATGCCAGAGTTTTATCATGATGATATGCCGGAATTTGAGATCCATGAATATAACCCATTGATTGATTCTGCCAATGTATCTCCCGATGTCTGGCAAACCTTAGCGTTAGATATTCAAAAACGTTATCACGACTTTGATGGTTTTATTATTTTGCACGGTACCGATACTATGTCTTACAGCGCATCGGCGTTATCGTTTGCATTTGAAAACTTATCAAAACCTGTGATTATTACCGGCTCACAAATTCCGCTTTCACAACTACGCTCTGATGCGCGCATTAATCTCTTAAATGCCTTGTATATTGCCGCCTATCACCCGATTAATGAAGTGTGCCTGTTTTTTAATAACCAACTATTTCGTGGTAATCGTACCACTAAACAATATGCCGATGGTTTTGATGCTTTTGTTTCACCTAATTATCCGGTGTTGCTGGAAGCGGGTATTGAGATAAAAAATATTGCAGGGCAAAAACAGAAATCAGTGAATACGCGTTTACGTGTAAGTGAAATTGAAGGGCAATCGATCGCCATTTTGCATCTTTTCCCTGGTCTGGATTGGCAAGTTTTAGATAATTTATTAAAAAGCCCACTGAAAGCCTTGGTTTTGTTAACTTATGGCGTGGGTAATGCGCAACAAGATGAGCAACTATTAGCAACATTAAAAAGTGCCAGTGAACGGGGTATTTTAATTGTTAATTGCAGTCAGTGTTTAAAAGGGCAGGTGAATATGGAGGGCTATGCAACTGGGCATGCACTGCGCGAGGCTGGCGTGATCAGCGGTTTGGATATGACCACTGAAACCGTGATCGCCAAGCTCTATTATCTGCTTAGCCAAGGGTTATCAAACAAGGTGACCCGTGAGTTACTGGAAACTGATTTAAGAGGCGAGTTGGGTTAATTATAATGGCTCGTTATCTAATTCAGAGGGCTATGCAACTGGGCATGCACTGCGCGAGGTCGGCGTGATCAGCGGTTTGGATATGACCACTGAAACCGTGATCGCCAAACTCTATTATCTGCTTAGCCAAAACCTGTCAAACAAGGTGATCCGTGAGTTATTGGAAACCGATTTAAGAGGCGAGTTGGGTTAATTATAATGGCTCGTTATCTAATTCAGAGGGTTACGCAACGGGTAATGCGTTACGTGAAGCGGGAGTTACTGGAAACTGATTTAAGAGGCGAGTTGGGGTGATTTTTGTGGACAGATGCCCTGAGAATATCAGGGCTTTTTATGAAAGATGCAATAAAATTAAGGCAACAAGTCAAGCCAGCCGCCATTTTTAAACCATCTTTGATGTAATTTTTCTAGTTGACCAGAATTTTTAAGCGTCAATAAGTGCGCCCTTGCTGCACTTTCTAGCTGTATTTCACCTTTATTAATAGCAATATTAATCTCTTCAATAGCCAATGGTTTTTTTAAGGTAGTTAATTCCGATGCTGTATCACGTATTACTCCTAGTTCACAAATGGTCAAATCTGCAACTAATGCGTCAGCTTTACCTGCGCGCAGTGCGAGTAGGGCATCTTCATAATGTTCGACCGGTTTTAAACTAGCCTTTGCGAGGCGCTCTTTTGCAAGTGTCATACTGGTTGAATTTTTAAGGGCAAGTAAACGTATATCTTTATGATTAAAACCAGTGCTTTCTCTTATTCGATTTAATGTTTCTTTAGTGAGCAGTAAGGATTTTCCAGCTAGCACATAAGGCCCAACAAAAGTCACTTTTTGGCGACGTTGTTCGGAGGATGCAAAACCAGAAATGATCATATCAATTTTATTGTTTTCTAATGCTTCGAGTAAATCGGCAAAAGGCATGAGCATTATTTTTACTTTCACATCCATCAAGTTAGCAAGGGCATCGGCAAGTTCAACATCATGACCGACAATGTTTTCACTGTTAGTAACAAAATTATAAGGGGGTTGCTCACCGGACATGCCAACAGTTAACAGGCCGTTTTTATTTATACGAGCAAATGCTGCATCACTTGCTATAACAGTTTGGCTTAAAAAGATGCTTAATACAGTTAACAGGAAAAAGCGTGAAGTTCGGATTTTTGATAGTAGCTTGTTCATTAAATTCCCTTTCTCAGAACAGTTGTTTTAGAAATATCTATCGTTACTGATTAATCTGTTTTTAGCTGACTTGGCTAAGCAAGCCACTTTATCTTAGTTTAGTCTTTTTTTTCTATCCAGCTTTTCTCTAGCAATTAATCATTACGATATAGATTCGGTGCGATACCCACTTCACGTTTAAAAGCAGAAGAAAAATTAAATACATCTTTATAACCCACAGCATTGGCAATATCACTGAGATTAAGCTCGCTGCTTTTTAACAGAGCTTTGGCGCGTTGCATTCTTAACTGCCGTAATTTTTTGATCGGCGTTGTCGCTAACTGCTGCAGGCAAAGGCGGTTAAATTGTGCGGGGGAATAACCTGCCAGCTTGGCTAATGCGGGGAGGTTCCAAGGCTGCTGCAGTTTGTATTCTAGTTGATGAAAAAACGTTTCGATATTTTGTTGTTTTCTGCAGCTGAAATTTTCAGATGCCTGCAGATCCCGATTGATATGCCCAACCAATAGCTGTGCATTCAAACTGAGCAGACTGCTTGATGGCCTGCGGGCAACAGTCTCTTGATACAAGGCGAGAGATAGATAATAGATATTATCAACATTATTGTTTGTATTTAAACAGATCCCCCTGTTTTTTAACCATTGCCAATTGGGTGCATCATCTATGAGATACCAGACAATCTGCCAGTTGTTATTTGCATTCTCTAACTGATAAGAAAATGAACTTCCGGCTGGTAATAGCAACAAAGAATCTCTTGGAATTTGTCTGTTTTCGGAAGCTGTTTTAAGTAAACCTTGCCCGAGTCTGGTATAGATAAGTGTGTGATATTTGCACTGATGCCTGCGTACTAAATAGCGTTTGCTGAGATTCGAGACGCCGCCTAGCTGAATATCAAACTCCATTAAACCAGCCTGTAAGCGATTATCTATAAAAATTTCTTCACAAGCAGGATCTAAGATCAGCTTGTTTTCCCATCTGTTTTTAGAATCCATGGACTACTAATGATTGTTTTTCACATGCAATTGATTGTAACTAAAATGTAAATTAAAAAGAATCTTGCTTATTATTAAATATCCCAAAAGCAGCAATAGTTATCAATAAGGAATTAAATATGCAACGCAGCACACTATTACTTGAGCGTTTACAGCAGATTGGCCTATCACTCGAGCGTTCAGGGCAAGCTTTAGCCTTACTGGGTTTAGGTTCAGTCGGCATTGAAACTGAAAGGTTAGATGAATATTCCGATCTGGATTTTTTTGCGATCGTTCAACCTGGTTCAAAAATGCGCTTTATCGATAATTTGGATTGGCTTAGTAATATTAAAGCCATTAGCTACTGTTTTCGTAATACTGTTGATGGTTATAAGTTATTGTTTGAAGATAATATTTTTTGCGAATTTGCAGTGTTTGAACCCCAGGAGCTAAACAATATTCCTTTTTCAGCAGGACGAATTGTTTGGCAAAAGCCTGGTTTTGACAGCGCTTGCTGCCAACCTCGTATTCATTCAGGGGCCGCTCCTTCGAGTGATACTCAGTGGTTAATTGGAGAAGCACTCACCAACTTGCATGTCGGTATGTGTCGTTATCAACGTGGAGAAAAATTGTCTGCGATGCGTTTTGTACAGCAGTTTGCCGTTGATAAGTTAGTCGATTTAGTTAAGCAAACGGAGCCTGCCCAGCCTGGTTTCGTTGATCCGTTTGTTGCTGATCGGCGCATAGAGCTAAGGTATCCAACGTTTGCTCAACTGTTGCCTGAGTTTATGCAGGGATATAATGGCAGTCCTCAATCGGCTTTAGCACAACTGCGCTTTTTAGGGGGACATTTTGAGATAAATCAGGCGATGAAACAGGAAATTGAGCGCTTGTGTTATCTATAAATAATTGAAGAGGTAGTGATGGAAACGACAATCGTAACAGCAAAAGATGGCACAAAAAGCAGATTCAGATTGCTTGCTCAAAATGATCAATCGGCTCTTGGGGATTTTTTTGAAAAGCTCTCCGAGCAGACCCGTAGCCGATTTGCTCCTCATCCACTATCAAGCGAATTTGCAACTCAGCTATGCGCTAATTTATTGACAGATACAACACAGCGGTTTGTACTTGAGTCTGATGGAAATATTATCGGTTATTTTATTTTACAAGCACAAATGTCCGAACATGAAGCGTTACGTTATGCCCAACAAGGGATCATTTTAAAAACGGGTGACGATCTGTTATTTGCTCCCTGTATTGCCGACAAATATCAGAATAAAGGTTTTGCCAGTTTGGTCATGGAGATATTGATTAATCACTATAAAGAGAGAGTAAAAAGTTTCGTGTTAATGGGCGGAACTCAAGAAACTAATCATGCTGGCAGAAGCTTTTATAAAAAGTTTGCTTTTAAAGAGTATGGAGGTTACCAAACGGATATTTACAATATTGATATGCGCTTACTGTTTGGTTAACTGTTCTTGTTATTTGCGTTACATACCCATGATTTTGCATCTTGAAGTAACATGGGTATAAACCTTTGCACTAAAGATAAATGTATTTTGCTTGTAACCTTTCTTTGGAGGAGATTAGCGCTTATTTTCTTGTGAACGACCGATTCGATAACAATCAATAATCGCAACTAACCAGGTGATCAGCAGTACGCTTGTCATTATATTGCTGCTTAGCAAATCATTGCCATCTGTTTGTTGTGATACTAATTCTGTAATCGTTATTACATCTGCGGGTAGATCACCATGTTGAATTTTATCCACTATTTGCATCGCGTCTTCGAGTATTTTAGAAATCAACAGATAACTCGCTGTGAATGCGGTTGTTGCTAATATCGCAGCAGAAATATAGCGCTTTAATAACAGATGACCAAGACCGGGAAATACAAAAGCGGATAGCAGTGCAGCTTTTATTGCTTTCTTCATTTAACTGTCCTTTTTTATCTATAAAAATATTATGCAAGAATAACATCTATACCCAAGCTACCTCAAGATGCAGGAATCAGCAAGACGAGAAATGATGAGATTCTAGGCAGAAGGTTGATGATCTAGTTATTCTAAATCAAAGCCTTCTAACAACGAAGATCATCGTTTATCGCCTTGCCCTTCGGGAGTTTCGCCCGAAAGCTAGCGCTGCGTTGCAACCCTTGAAAAGGGAATAACCATTCTCATCGTGTTGCGCCTTGCTCTAGCATCCGGGCGAAGCTCTGAATCTGCATCTTGAGGTAGTTTGGGTATAACTAGGCTTAGTTCATATATTCCATGTTTTTGATTTTCAGAATATCAAATACCAAAAACAAAAAAAGCCCGTGCAAGCGAGGCTTAATAATCATCTGCTGTAATAATTAAACAGGTAACCTCTATAATGGTGGCGTCGAATTATTTTTGCAGCTTGGCTTTAATTTTAATGAAGCTGCTATAAATCTATTTTTTTTATTGCAGAGGCATTGCTCCAGTTCGCTTCTAGGACCTTACTTGATGGTTGAGTTAAAGGTTCAAGTTGCAGGGGAAAATTGAGAGATAGTTTTAATCCGCCTTGTTGCAGATTTTCTGCTTCAATATCGCCTTGCAGCCTTTGGGCCACTAAGTTGTAAGCCAGATGCAGACCTAATCCCACGCTGCCTTGGTAACGGTTTGAGGTATAAAAAGGTTCAAATATTCGCGCTATTGGCTCAATATCCACGCCACTACCATTGTCAAGAAAACAGAGCTCAACCAAGCCATCTGTCCGCCTGCAGCTTAATTCCACCTTTGGCTTGAGCCCCCGGGATGCTTGGTTTTTAAATGCATGATCTCGTGCATTTGCAAATAACACCGAAAGTATTTTTCTTAATGTGCTCATATATGTTTGTACAAAAATCTCATCGCCGCTTACCTGGATATCTACCCCCGCACTATCCTGCGAATTTAACCGGAGATTGGCCAGTTGCTGTAGGAAACTTTTGAGTTCAAACTGAGTAAGCCCTTCATCCTCGTCCCCATGCTCAAGGGACAACTCTTTAAACATGCTTACCAGATCGCTAGAGCGACGAACATTTCTGCCAATCAGATCGGTTGCATCGGTCAGGGTCTGAAGCTGAGACATAAGCTCGCTTTTTCTGAGTGTCCCGCTACTAACCATACTGTTCAAGCTTCTTTCTACCTCCTCCAGCGATCCAGTTGCGGTAACACAAATTCCCAACGGGGTATTTAGCTCGTGAGCAACGCCAGCAACCAACTGTCCCAAAGAGGCCATCTTTTCACTTTGGATCAAGCGGCTTTGAGTCTCTGTTAATGCAGTAAGAGTCGAATTTAACTCTGCATTGGCCTGACTTAAAGCTGTGGTTCGCTGCTCCACCTTAGCCTCCAGCTGCGCCTGATCGGTTATTACCTTTTTCGACAACTGCTCAAGTACCGCTGATACTTGTAAAAACTCTGCAAAACGTAAACCAGAGACACGATATTGATAATCCCCTTGGGAAAATGCTTTTACCTGACTAGTTAATTTAGCTATCTGCTGTCCAACCAGCCTGGTTACCAGTAACGAAATACAGGAGATAAGCAGTAATACACTTCCCACAATTAGACTTAAACGCCACAGATCTTCAAACACAATGGCCTTAAGGCCCTCGGAAGGCTCTGTAATACGCAACAGAAAGGTTTTATCAGCCAGTTTAATCTGTGCATCCCAACTAATAATATTGGAATCGGTCTTATTTTCTTTTATTAAACCTGTGCTATAAAGTTTAATATCCTGCTCCAGCAACAAAAGCCCCCCGTTGTTCGATTGCCACTTTTCCAATATCTGACTGAAAAATTGATAAGGCTCAAGCGTTACTAAGCTTCCCACTACCTTGAATTTAGTGCTGCCGTGTTGAGTTTCCTGAACTAAAGGCAAGACCATCACCATTACCCAGCCATTATCAATGGACGCAGTTAGATCATTGCCGCTTAAAGCTGAAACCATCGCTGGGGAGTTTACATTGAAAATTAATGGTTTAAGGATTTGATCTTGTTCAACCTGCTGCAAAAAGGGCTCCACCCGGCTGGTTATCAACTGCAGTTGCACCCGCTCAGCAGTAATGGGATATACCTCAACAGGCCAATTGTCACGATCTAAAATATAGCTGGCGCTGGCCAAAGGGGATTGTGTTGTAAACTCTTTCAGCTGCACGCCTGCCTGATAACCAAATACAGCAGAGGTGGGTGTGAGTCTGACGTCTGAGAGTTGAGATAGTTGCTCAAAAGAGTTCAGCTGTATACTCAACTCCCGCTCTAATATCTCCGATTGTAAATCGACTCTATGGCTCAGACTGGTTAACACCTGCTCACGAGATTGTTGAACTACCTTATCTAACAATAAATAGCTAACAAGCCCCGTTGGTAGCAGGGCCACCAAAATAATTACCAGCCAAAACAATCTATATAGACTGCTTGAGCTTAAATTAGATAAAAACATCCTAAAACTATTAACTCGCTTAGGATTATTTGCTGGGTTGTGATTTTTGATAATCTCGCTCCGTAAATTTTTGCATATAGTCTGCGGCTTCTTTTGCGGAGGAAATATCGGCCATATATCGATCAAAGCCTTTCTTCATTCCTATCCAGGCATTGGCCATAATGGGATCTGGTGGCATAGGTATTGCCTGCGCCAGCTGTTTTAATAGCATCTTAATATTGTTATTGGCAGCCGCTTCAACCTGAATAAATGAGCTCTGATTTACCGGTAAAAAGCGCTGTTTTTCAAAAAGCTTATCTTGAAAACGACGACTTTGAAAAAATAGCGTCAAAGCCGCTAACGGTTTTGCCTTTTTCCCCTGCAACGAGTCACCTGGAAAGATCAAGCCTATTGTGGAAAACAGAGGGCGAAATGGTTTATCGCCAATTGCAGGGATCACGGTAATACCGAGATCATCGCCAAGATCACGTTCAAAATCAGCCAATGCCCATTCCCCATTAATGGAATAAGCAAAAAGTTGTTCTTGAAAATCTTTTTGTGCACAATCATAACCGCAAGTCGGGTCAATTAAACCTGAATCAGCTAACTCCTTATAAAAAATCAGCGCATCAGCATATGCTTGTGAATTAAGAGAAGGTTTACCATCGGTAAGAGGAGCACCACCTAAGGTCGCAGCAAAACTGGTAAACCAATACATTTCCGGATAATTCCAGCCTATAGGCTCAATCCCTTTAGCCCTTAACTCAACGGCTTGTGCTTTTAGCTCCTGCCAGTTTTTAGCCGGGTTTTGAACATATTTTTTATTATAAAAAAGCATCAGGTGATTACCACTCATCACCGGAGCGCCATAATAATTTTCCTGATAGCGCATAGAATTAAGGGCTTCTGGTATCAGCTCAGAGCTCAATAAGGCTGGAGAAAGTTTTGATAGTTTAATTGTGGGAGCTAGAGATACAAAATCAGAAGGAGCCAACACCACATCAGGTAACGAATTGTTAACAGCGCCTTTAACCAGCATCTGTTTTAAATCATTAAGATTTACAAATACCAAATTAACTTTATAACCGGACTCCTGCTCAAATTGTTTTAACCCCTCTTTAAGTAGAGGCTCTGCAGTTTCCCGATAATAGAGCATACTGATACTGTCCTGACCATCCGGATCATCGACTTTTGCTGTGGCCGTTGCAATAAAACTAAACAGTAACAACATTTGATAACAGATTAACTTACAAATAAAATTTTTCATAACCATCCTTGGCTCCTGTTTTTTAGTTTAGTAGAGAGTTTCGCATCTTTGCTGTTGAAACAGTCAGATAAAAAGGGGTTCACTCACAGTAATGGTTTTTGATAGCCTGCAAGAAAATGATGAAATTGTCTAATAGGTTTTGTCGCATTTTTGAGCTGTTTCCCAAGTTCGAGGGACAGCTATTCTCTTTTGCCTGGCTGTTCAAAAAAACAAAAGCCCCGTGTTAACGAGGCTTAATAATCAACAAGTAAAAAATTCCACTTTAGAACGGAATATCATCATCGAAATCCATTGATGGCTCATTGTATTGAGCGGGCGCTTGTTGTGGCTGCTGCTGTGGAGCAGGTGCTTGCTGTGCTGGCGCTTGTTGCGTAGATGCTTGTTGCGCAGGTGCTTG
>NZ_CEZLMY010000137.1:0-1217 GCF_983033635.1 Psychromonas sp.
AGCATAAATGGCTTAGCCCTGAGCATTTACAGTCTTATTTGATAAAAACACCTTAAATTATTGAGGTGCTGAGTAGTTACGTTATTATTAAAATATTAGCGCTGATTTTAATGCATCTTTTCTACGAATTCAGTAACAATTAAAAAGCTTTATGCATAATAATCAATTCCTTGAGCTGGAAGCGGTATTTTAGCGGCTATCCACTCGCTTTTATCGTCCATTACTTGCAACGAGCTATCATTCGCTAACATGCCACTCCTATGTTGCAGTTCATCTCTTCCTTGATTATTTTTATTTTGTTGCTGACTTTGTTGCTCAACACTCGTTTCTCCTAAGCTAACGCCCTGCTGCGCAAGTTGCTCTCGTAATCTTGGTAAATTCTGCTCGATAATATCGCGGCTTTGCCCGACTTGTGTTTGAATAGCTAACTGTACCTGATCTTGCTGCACTTGTAATTTAATATGCATTGAGCCAAGTTCAGCAGGATCTAAGCGAATCAGCACCTCTTGTTTACCTTGCCCAATCATCATCAGAATACGTTCACCCAATAAGGCAGAAGCATGCTTTTCCTGTAGATTTAACGGTTGCTGCAGTAGCGACGATTGTGTCGCACTTTGTAAATTTTGATTAATCAATTTGTCTAGATTAGAGGCATTCACATTTGTTGAACGTAGCGCACTGCTATCAATTGGAGCTGTTAACGGGGAGCGCTCTACTTCACTTTTATTTGTAAATGAAACTTGTTCAAGTTTGTCCATTACTGGTTGGAGTTTTTCTGCTTGTAAAGATTCATTCACTAAAGTTTTTTCAGTTTCACTTGCTTTTAAACTCGTACTTTCAGGTGCGAGTGAGGATTTACTAAGATTGATTGAATCTTTTTCTTGTCCTTTTTTTATCTGTATGGATAACTCGGGGTTTTCACTAGCTACTTTTACCACTTTTTGTGACTCTGTCACCTGCGTATCAATTTTTAGCGCAGCTTCTATCTGCGCAAGAATTGGCGGGTTAGCTTGATCCTTCTCAGCTTCCTTCGAGTTAGACTGCTCGTTAAGCTCTTCAACTTCTGACAGATAGCCTTTATCCATGGTATTCACAGTTAATGCTTTTCCCATCAGAATCGGATCTGAATAAGGCTGTTCACTTGCGGCACTTTCAACACTTTCAGTACTTGCTGCACTTGCAGCACTTGCAGCACTTGCAGCACTTGCAGCACTTGC
>NZ_CEZLMY010000137.1:1317-5103 GCF_983033635.1 Psychromonas sp.
GCACTTGCAGCACTTGCAGCACTTGCAGCACTTGCAGCACTTGCTGCACTTGCTGCACTTGCTGCACTTGCTGCACTTGCAGTACTTGCAGTACTTGCAGTACTTGCAGTACTTGCAGCACTTGCAGCACTTTCAACACTTTCAACACTTGCAGCACTTACTGCAGTTGCAGAACTTGCAACACTTTCAGTACTTTCAGCACTTGCAACACTTGCAACACTTGCAACACTTTCAGTAGTTTCAACACTTTTAATCTGTTCAACTAACAATTCATTTTCAAATGTTTGTTCTGCTCTGTCTTGCTGAGAATCCGCTGATTTAACATCCAGCTCTTCAGGTAAAACTTCACTGTCAACTTCATCACTTAAGCTATCAAGCAAAAGATCACTGTCAATCTCAGCTTCTGCCGCTAAATCTTCCTCAGCGACTGCATCTTTACATTCTTTTCCTTTGCCAGCTAACACGGAACCAAGTAAATCAGAGAAACGTAGCCCTTCCTCTTTTAACAACTCATCACTTTTAACTTCACCGTCAACTGTAGAGGTATCAGACAAACGTTCATTTGCCTGCGATTTGGCTGGGCTGGTTAATAATATTGATTGCATCATACAATAGCTCTCTATAAACAAAATCGATTGCCGTTTAATAGCAAGTGAATAAAAAAGGACATTTATGCCTCTTTTTCAATTTAAAACCGCTTAGCTAATTTATTATTAACTCATAAATTGGGTTTTTATAACTTTTCATAGTTTTCCATATAAGAAAGCAATTTACAGACCAGATCTATCACTCAGAGGTTAGATCGAGGATCTTTTTTGAAAATATTGAAAGGTGGCAAACTCATCGAGTAGTTGTTGCTCTTTACGATCTGCAATTTTCGCTTTTTGTAAGGCTTTTTTCTCAAGTAGCATTGCCATTGCTTTGCAGCCCACTTGACTTTCCATCCACAACTTTTTGTGGGCATGAACATCATATTCAAACTTCACCAAACCTTGTTGCTGTTTAGTAATCCCTTGATCAATTTGCACAATAAACTGCTGATATTTACCAAGCTCTGAAATCGATAAACCCTGTGAGCCTTTTTCAGTTAACTGGGAGATATATTGGCGACGATACTGATGGAGATTTTGCAGTTGACTGCGCTGTTCAAACAAAACCTGTTGTGCTTTTTGGTAGGCACGTAATGCTTGTTCTACTTGTTTTTCTCGCTGTTCATAAACAAGTTGTAATGCATCTCTTGCCATTATTAATTCCTTTATTTAGGGCTTAGCTATTTACAAACTCCTGCGTCAATGTCGCAAGCTGCGTCAAACAATCGTTATAGCTAATAACGTCTTTCATACCTTGTTGCAAGAAGTGATCCAACCTTGGTTTAATGACAATCGCTTTATCGATGCGTGGATCGCTGCCTCTAGCATATGCGCCAATAGTAATTAACTCTTTATTTTCTTGATATAAGGAATAAGCTTGTTTTAATACTCGAGCAAGGGTTTGGTGTTCATCAGAGGTAACCATTGGCATTACACGACTAATCGATTTACCGACATCAATGGCAGGAAAATGCCCAGAATCAGCAAGCTCCCGCGATAAAACAATATGCCCATCAAGGATCGCCCTTGAGGCATCTGCAATCGGATCTTGCAGATCATCCCCCTCTGTTAATACTGTAAAGAAGGCACTGATAGAGCCTTGATTTTCATTACCATTACCTGCGCGTTCAACTAGCGCCGGCAGCTTAGCAAAGACTGAAGGTGGGTAGCCCTTGGTTGCAGGTGGTTCACCAATCGCTAATGCTATTTCACGTTGTGCTTGCGCAAAACGGGTTAATGAATCCATTAACAATAAAACATTTAATCCTTGATCACGAAAATACTCGGCAATAGTGAGTGATGTTTCACACCCTTTTAAACGCATTAACGGTGAAGCATCTGCTGGGGCGGCAATCACCACGGAACGTTTACGTCCCTCGGGACCGAGTATCTCTTCGATAAATTCTTTAACTTCTCGACCACGCTCCCCGATTAAACCAACGACCACCACATCCGCATTGGTACCTCGTGTCATCATGCCTAATAACACACTCTTACCTACACCGGATCCTGCAAAAAGTCCCATTCGCTGCCCCTGCCCTACGGTAAGCAAGGCATTGATTGCTTTGATACCGACATCAAGAGGATCTTTAATCGCTTTACGGTTTAACGGGTTTATCCGCGGATTATTATACTGACTGGTTTGCGCGGTAATAATTTCGCCCTTGCCATCAAGAGGTTGACCAAGACCGTCTAGCACCCGCCCTAAGAGTTCCATACCGACAGGAATACCCTGGGTGTGCGTTTGCGGTATCACTTTTGCGCCAGGCACAACCCCGGTTAAACGCTCACTGGGCATTAAAAACAGACGTTCACCAGAAAAACCAACTACCTCGGCATCAATAAAACCATCATTTGTTTCAACGTGGCACAAACTGCCAACGGCAGCGGTACAACCGATTGCTTCTAACGTCAAACCAACCACGCGAATAAGCTTTCCTGATACGGTAGGGTGGGTGACCGACTCTCCGGTTTGATATTGTGCAATACGCTGCGCAAATTTATTCATTTATGACTTCTTAATTTGAGCTTACTGTTTCACTTGCATCTTGTTCAACAGTCATTTCTGCTGCAGATGACGCTTGAGCGGATTGTTCCGCTTCAGTTGAAACTTGCTTATTTTCAATAGGATGTTCATTGAGCAAATTTGAATCATCATTTTTTTCAGGAAGTCGCTGATGATTTTCTTTAAAAAAGTGTTTCAAGACTTGCTCAATACGGGTGGAAAAGGCGTAATCAACACTCGATGTT
Source organism: Psychromonas sp. (assembly GCF_983033635.1). NCBI lineage: Bacteria > Pseudomonadati > Pseudomonadota > Gammaproteobacteria > Alteromonadales > Psychromonadaceae > Psychromonas > Psychromonas sp. Next base: position 4,158 of record NZ_CEZLMY010000137.1, read on the forward strand.
TGCGTGTGAATTTGGCAATCACCTCGCGCTAAAACAGGCTCAGCTTGCAAGTCCCAACCGCGTTTTAAACAAACCTCTTCAGAATAAGCATGTTGCACAAATTTAAGATCATCCGGATGTAATAAAATTCTTAATGTTTGCTCTGAAACCGGCAATGCTTCGACAGCTTGCTTTAAGGCTTGTAAAATAATTTGCGGATTACTTTGTACTTCACAACGTGTAATTTGTTCTGCAAGGCTGGTTGCTAAATGAATAAGCTGGTATTCAACATTGTCATCCAATTTTTCAAGGGGGCGATGTAATCGTTCTATTAATGATTGCCACTCAGTGACCTGTTTATCTATCTGCACCTGCCCTTCGGTTAATCCATCTTTAATACCTTGTTCGAGCCCTTGTTGAAGACCGTCCTTTAAACCTTCTGTTTTACCTTCATCAAGTCCTTGTGTAAATCCAGCCTCTTTGCCCTCTGTAAAACCATCTTCGTAAGCCGATTGACGGATCGCTTCAATATCATCAAGTGTTAAAGGTTGAGGCGCCTCTTCAACGGGCTCATCTTCCTTTATCGCATGCTCACTATTATACCAAGTGGCTGGTTTGCCAAATAACGTTGTTTCTTCGGTTTCGTTTGTTTCTGAATCATCAAGTTCAGGTAAAATCCAATTTTCAAACTCATTTTCGTTATCTATCATCTACAGACTATCCTTTTACGGGTTTGAGCTTTATAAAAACTCACCGCCTAACATGATTTCACCGGTATCGGATAAACGGCGCGCTGAATTATTAGCAGGATCGTATTCTTTATAAGAATTCATCACCGGCATCGGATAAACGGCGCGCTGAATTATTAGCAGGTTCGCATTCTTTATAAGAATTCATCACCACCACCGCCACCTAACATAATCTCACCGGCATCGGATAAACGACGCGCTGAATTATTAGCAGGATC
>NZ_CEZLMY010000137.1:5203-9376 GCF_983033635.1 Psychromonas sp.
CGCGCTGAATTATTAGCAGGATCTTATTCTTTATAAGAATTCATCACCACCACCGCCGCCTAACATAATCTCACCGGCATCGGATAAACGACGCGCAATGGTAAGGATCTCTTTCTGAGCAGCTTCCACTTCACTGATACGAATCGGCCCCATTGCTTCTAGATCATCCTGCAACATTTCGGCAGCACGTTTCGACATATTCTTAAAGATTTTCTCTTTAAGCTGATCATCCGCACCTTTTATTGCCCGTTGTAACTGCTCTCCAGGTACTTCACGCAATAATACTTGCGTGCCACGATCATCAAGATCAATAAGATTGTCAAAGACAAACATAAGATCTTGAATTTGCTGACTCATATCTTCATCAGTTTCACGTAAAGAGTCCATTAACGGACCTTCGATACCTGTATCTAAATAGTTCATAATATCAGCTGCAGCTTTAGTGCCCCCCATTTTCGCAGCTTGTGCACCCGCTTGACCGGCAAACTGTTTCTCCATAATCTCGTTTAATTCTTGCAATGCGGCTGGTTGTACCTCTTCTAAATCAGCAATACGCATCATAAGATCAAGGCGATTTTTTTCCGGGAATTGAGTCAATATTTCAGCTGATTGCTCAGGATCTAAATATGATAAAACAATGGTTTGAATTTGCGGATGCTCATTTTGAATAATTGATGCTACTTGTCGTGCATCCATCCACTTTAATGAATCAAGACCTTTTGAACCACTACCAAGAATTATTTGGTCAACTAAATTGCCCGCTTTATCTTCACCTAGCGCTTCAATTAATGATGCTCTAACAAAGTCTTCACTATCTAAACCGATATTACTGTATTTTTGAATATCTTCGATAAATGCACGATGCACACTTGATACGCGCTCTTGAGAGGAGTCTGCGAGAGCGGCCATCTCCATCCCCAACTTTTGCACCTGTTTAGGCTCTAAATTACGAAATATTTGTGCTGCATCTGCTGGTGTTAAACTCAGCATCAACAGGGCTGATTTTTCGACACCACTTAATTTTTCAATATTAAACCCAGCCGTAGCGACTGCTTTAGTTTCTTTAGTTTCTTTAGTTTCTTTCTTTTTATCATTCATCGGCGGCTAACCACTCTTTAATTACTTGTGCAGATAAACCTGGTTCATTGGCAACTAATGCACGCACGGCTTTAAGTAAATCTTCATCTTTATGTAAATCAGGTAATTTAATCTGTCCGTTGCTAATACCGAACTCAACACCATCATCTTCATCGTTTAACAGTTCTAGATTATCTCCAGCCATTGCACCGATTGCACCACCTAAATCATATTCATCAACTTGCTCGATGGCTTCAGGGTAAAGTAGTTTTTTCATTATTGGGCGAACAATTAACAGTAGCGTTAATAAAATAACCAGCATACTACCACCAAAGCGGACATAACTTTGGAAGATTTCTGTTTTCCAAAACTCCTCTTCAGCTACAGCAGCTAAATCCGGGCGGTTAAAGCTTACAGAGGCAATTTCTAAGAGATCACCACGCTCAGTGTTAATACCTAAACCACCAAGCAATAAACGGCGAATATTAGCAACTTCTTCTTCTGCTCGAGGGGCGTATGAAACCTCACCGGCTGCGTTTGTTGCAGCGATATAATCTAAAGCAACAGAGACAGCCAAACGCTCCACTTTACCTACTTTATGTTTGATATAGGTAACCGTACTATCCACTTCATAATTTCGTGTTGATTCGTTATGAGAAGTTCCATCTGAAGCATCAGAGAATTCTTTGCTATCACGCAACTCCTCCGGAATGGAAGAGTTCGCGGGTGGTTGGTTGGTTAATGCCCCAGGTACAGAGCCAACCACAGAACTAGATGATTTAGTTTCAACCAGCATCTCACTACGAACTGTTTGGTTTGCTGGATTAAAGGTTTTTTTGGTTTCTTCAACAACGGTAAAGTCCATCGCCAAATCAACTTCAGAGGCATAATTTGCAAGTCCTAAAACAGGGATTAAAATCGCATCAATTTTTGCTTTATATTCCTCTTCTCGCTCGCGTTCTAAGGCAAACTCTTTACTTGATTGTGCTGAAAGGCCGCTTTTACTACCTGAATGTAATAAACGTCCACGCTGATCACTAACCGTCACACTATTTGGTGATAAGCCTTGTACCGCAGATGCGACAATATCAACAATTGAGTCCACCTCTTGTGGTGAAAGTGCGTAAGAACGAGCGGTGGTCACAACAACGGTTGCACTGGCTTTACGCTCTTTTCGGGCAAATACACTCTCTTTGGGGATAGCTAATAAGACTTGTGCATTGGTGATGTTTTTCATCTCTTTAATAGCCAATGCCAACTGACGTTCACGGCTTAATTTTAAGCGCTCTTTTTCCACGCGCTGACTAACACCAAAGCCCATATCTTGTAATAAAATATCATCGCCATTATCACTATCATCACTCACTAAACCTGCGCGTGTCATCAGCAGTTTTATTTTTTGATACTGATCGGAAATAACGAGAATAGAATCGCCTTCAAGTTTGTATTGAATTTGTTGTTTATCAAGGAAATCAAGAGTGCTGATTAACTCATCTGTTTGGTAACTACCAAGGGGGCGATAGTCCGCTTCTTTTCCCCACGACCAAATAATCACAACAATTGCCAGCACAATTAACAAACCGATAATCATGCTAATTTGACGTAACACATCAACATTTGAAAAGAATGAAGCTAACGCGCCTTTTTCTGGGTGCGCAAGTGACTCATCGCTATCAAAGTTGCTGTTTTCAATTAACATATCTGCATTGTTATCTAACTCGGCCACTGTTCTTCCCTTTTATCTTCGCTAAAGCGCCTAAACAGGCATGCTCATTACTTCTTTATATGCTTCGACCATTTTATTTCGTATTTGCACTGTTGCGTCAAATGCTAAACTTGATTTGTTCGATGCTATCATGACTTCACCCAAACTAACCTCTTTATCACCCATTTCAAAACGATTCCGTAATTCTGAGGTGTTTTGCTGCAGACCATTTACATTATCTATCGCTTGCTTCAACATTTTTGAAAAATCTGTCTGTGACGGGCTCACAGATTGACTAGAAAGTTCACTATCCAAGCCTTTACTTTTCAGACCTTGCATTTGTAAATCATTAAATAAAGCAGAAGTATTAAGGTTCATAATTTTTATCCATTTATTGACACATAGGTACATAAAAGCAATATTTATGCCATAAAAAAGGGCGCCAATAAATCAGCGCCCTTCTCAATATAGCCAACCCACTTCAAGATTCAGATTCAGATTCAGATTCAGATTCAGATTCAGAGCATCTTGAGGTAGTTTGGGTATAAGTGGTGCAAATAAATAGTTTTTTTACTGTTGGAATTTTTCTAATTCCGCATCCAACTGCTCTTCTGCACGATGCGCTTTAAACTCTGCGTATAAAACATCTTTTTGTTGTGCCGACATTGGTCGCTTCGCTTCATTCACCAAGTTTTCAAAGATATCTTTAGTTGATTCCTGACCAACAACAACTAAAACACATAGGTTATCTTTCTCTGCGATTTTAACGATATCTGTTTTCATCGGGTTAGTACCCGTTAACGTTTGTTGCGTAACTTGCTTAGAAACACTTGAAAACGTTGAACCGGATTCTACGCCAGAAGCTACCTCAACTTTATCTCGATAGCTTTTATCCATTGCACTAACACGTGTTGCAATTCGCTGCGCAAGCGATGTACGCGCATTGGCAACTGCTTGTTGCCTATCTATCGACATATTACCAGAGAATAAAACACACTCGGAAACAGCAATACCATCTTCAACTTGTGGATTTAAAATCCAGCTTGGAATCGCACCAACAGAAGTTTCTTCCTCCGGGGTACCCGAACACCCTGCTAAAAAAGCGAGAGCTGACAGACTTAACGCATTAAATTTAAATGACATTACCTAGTTTCCTTACAGTTTGAGTTTGATAATTATATGTTAATGACCATAGAAATGTACTGTTATTTTAGATAATGGGTCATTTCTTCAGCTGGCATTGGTTTTCCATAATAGTATCCCTGAATATTACAACAACCATTATCAACCAGGAAGTTGACCTGTTCATTGTTTTCCTCCTTTCCTGCAACGCCATTTTGATGGCTTTTTTCAACACTGACAAATATGTATGGAACATATTTGAATGGCTT